>JBJOIA010000062.1:0-5954 GCA_046047395.1 Bacteroidota bacterium
ACGATATCATATTGTAAATTCCCTGAACCTTTTCCGGCTGCTACTGGTGGTTTCATTAATCCATAGGCATCTTTTTTGAAATAATTCCAAGATAAAAATAATCCCGAATTCCTAGCTGGTCCGGATGGGTTATGACAATGCCCGCAATTAATATCTAAATAGGCCCTCACCCGATCATCTAAGCTTTGGTTTTCATCCAAATAAGATACTAAATGATCTTCCTTGCTAAAATCTTCTGGTAACCCAATTAAATGTCCTAATTTTGTTAAATGTTTTAATTGATTTTCTTTACCTGATGAATAAGTAAAATCTCCGTTTAATTCTCTTGAACTTGGTCCAATAGGAACGATTTCACCATCTCTTTCATGGCAACCCTTACATTGATTCATATTTGGCACTTCATAATCAAAAGATAAGGTTTTTCCTTTTTCGTTTTTAAATTTTACAGGAATGGTTGCTCCAGCTACATCCAAATAGGCATCCTTTTGTTCTTCATCCCAAATATAGGGTATAGCCACCCATTCATTTTCCTCCCTTTTTAAGACCCTAGTCTCTAGAATTCTTCTCCCTTTTTCAGGTTTTCTTTCGTCTGAATAATAGAAAAAATTCTTAAAAATTAAGGTTCCAACTGGAAAGTCTAAAACTCTTTCATTTTGATAAACAACCTGCTTCCCTTTCGGAATATAAATAAATCTTTCCTTATGTGCATAATCTGAAAATAGAGGAGAATTTAACGTATAAGGAATTAGGTTTTCCTTCGGCTTTAAATCCTTTAAATCTCCTTCAAATAATCCATATGCGGAAATACTTGGCAAATATTTCGGATTATTTTTAAACGAATATAAACCAATGGCAAAACTCAAAATGATAATTAATTGAATAATCTTTTTCATAAACTTTTAACTACGAATTACGAACTACGAACTTAATTATTAATTGCACGCGGTGCCCGCTTAATTCTTAATTCTTAATTATTGATTTTTTTGTTGGTATGGTTTGACCAAATTTTTGAGACGCGATGAATGGCGTCTCTACATATTTTATTTTTTTTACCCGGCCCATGAATAAATTCATGGGCTAAAATTCACTCTTCCCTCTTCACTCTTTATTTTGAATCCAGTGTTCTTTTTAAAAATAATTCACAATCAAATGGTTTTGGGTCTGTAGATTTATTTTTAAAATTATTCTCAGCATCCAAATTCATAATGGATTGATTTTTATTTCCTCTTATACATAGGGTGAATTCTGGAAACAAAAACCCATTCGCATCCATTTTTTTCGGATCTTTTATTCCATCCCAAACAATCATAGGAGGATTTTTCCCAACTTTTAAAATAAAACGATATAATTTTCCAAACCTTCCTTTTGAGGGTACCTTACCAGCATTTCTAGAATAGGTATTGTCATGAATATAAATGGCTGCAGGATATGGATCATAATCTTGATCATGTATGGGAAGTTCCGTCATATAATAGGATATTATTCCCGTCCCCAATGTCTTATGATTGATGATTTCATTATTATAAATTTCCACATTATTTGTCGCTAATACCATAACTCCTGTTCCCATGGGTACAGAGGCTACAATATTTCCTTTAGGAGCAAAATTTTTCGTATTATTTTCAATGATTTTATTATCATGGACTTTCACAAATCCGCCTTTTTTCTGTATTAAATCTGGTAAATCAAATACTAAAATTCCCCCTGTATTATTCTTGGCTGTATTATTATATACTTCTGCATAAAGGGAATTTTCAATTTCAATTCCTGCAACATTTTCAAAAGCTAAGGAATTTCGAACAATAATATTTTTCGATTGTCCGACATAAATTCCAGCATCTGAGGCCCCAATGGCGATGCATTCATCAATTAAAACCCCATCGCATAAAACAGGATATAAGGCATAAGAACCATTCGAAGATTTCGGGCCGCCAGTCCATTCGGCTTTTATTCGAATAAAATTCATGTTTTTTACTTCCATGGTTTTTATTAAATCTCCTTTTGAATCTTGGACTGTCAGATCCTCTAGGCTTATATTTTCGGAATTTGTAATTCTAATTCCTTCTGCACCAACGGTTTGGTCTATAAATTTTAAAATTGTTTTATCTATCCCTGCTCCCTTAATGATGATATTTTTTTTCCCATCCATCGATAAGGTCTTTTTTATTACAAAACTGCCTTCAGGTAAGGTGATAGTTGAACCATTTTCTGCTAAAATAAAATCAGTTTGAATTTGTTTCTCAATGTTTTCTTGAGCGATTAGGTTGATTGAAATAATACTAAAAAATAGTATAAAGGTATTTTTCATTTTTTTAAAGAGTTTATTGACTATTAAAACTAAAAAAAATATTAGTTTTTTGATAGAAAAAATCGAAAAATTTATAATTCAAAAATTCATTGATAAATTTTAAACTATCTTATATAATTTCGGAAAAGAAAGAAAATGATGGGGGTTTATAATGATTTAAAAGAACTTTTAGAGTTAAAGATTCGACAAGTTGAAATAAATGGTATAGGGATTTTAGAGCCAGAGGTATTGTATCAAACACAAAGGGAGAATCTAAAAATTTCTGATTTGATAGATTTTCCGTCTGAAATATTCCCGCCAGGTGAAATATTTACAGGAGAACAAATATTGGAATTGAATTTCTTGATTGAAATTTTATTTAAAAAGAATAATATCATTGTTCATTTAAATCCTATTTTTCCCAATCATTTTCGATATGAATGTTTGGTAAATTTATTTTCCATGAAGGTTAAATTTGAGCCTTCTGCAATAATTCAGTTTCATTTTTGTACAATTGATTTTAAACATTGTATGATGGAGGAAACCTGTATTTGCAAGAAATTAAAAAATATTTTAGAAGAATATAAGCAGCCTTATAATTTTAGATTGGATATTACAGATTAATTTAAATCCATTTTTTGTAAAAATAAATTCAAAATCTCAGTTGAATCATATTTTTTATTTTCTAAACCTTTTCCAATTAATATTGGATGAAATTCTTCAGAAACAAAGGGAGATCCATGGGATCCTTTGATTAAATTAGCATCCAGTGGAATTACATTCATTGTATATCGGAAACCAAGGATTTTTTTCAATAAAATAAACCCAGCTTTAAATTTAATGAAGGGATTTTTTGGATCCATAAACATTTCAACGGGATCATATCCTGGCTTTTTATGAATATCCACCATTCGGGCATAATCAGGGGCAAGGGCATCATTTTCCCAGAAATAATAAACAAACCAAGCATGGTCTTGTGCTACCAAGACTAAATCCCCTGACCTTGAATGGTTCATTCTATATTCTTTTTGTTCCTCTTTATCTAAAACCATTCTAACCCCTTCCAAGGATCCTATTTTCTTTTTCCAATCAGCAATTTCCGACTTATCTTTGATATAAATATGGGCTATTTGATGATCTGCTGCTGCAAATGCCCTACTAGCTCCTGCATCTAATAATTCCAATCCTTGTTCCTTTCGAATGGCAATTCCTCCTTCTTTTCTTAGGAATCGATTGATATAAATTGGCTGATGAACTGAATTGATTCCATATTCAGAAATTAATATTACCTCAGAACCTACAGATTCAAAATATTCAACCAATTCTTGAACCAAATGATCAATTTCGAATAATTCCTTTGAAATTGCTTCTTGGTCTGCTCCAAATTTTTGTAAACAATAATCCAAATGAGGAAGGTAAATAAGGTTTAAGGTAGGATTATATTTTTTATCAACATAAATGGAGGCATCTGCAATCCATTTACTTGATTTAATATTGGCATTTGGTCCCCAAAAATTGAACAATGGGAAAGTGCCAAATTCTTTTTGTAATTCATCTCTCAGGCTTGCAGGATGCGAATAACAATCAGGAGCTTTTTTGCCATCTGCATGATACTGAGGTCTAGGAGTAACCGAATAATCCGCATCAGAATACATATTATACCACCAAAACATTTTTGAGCAAGTGAATTCTGGGTTTTTCTTTTTGGCTAAATGCCAAATTTTTTCTGATTCAACCAAATGATTTGATTGCTTCCAATATTTGATTTCTGCGTCTTGTCTGTCATACCAGCCATTTCCAACAATTCCATGTTCATCCGCTTTTTTCCCAGTTATAAAATCTGATTGAGAGCTTGTTGTAAGGGCTGGAAATGGTGGGTTTATTGTTTGAATTCCGTATTTTTCAATATATGATTGAATAAATGGGGTATATTTTCCAATTACTGATTTACTTAATGCAACAATATCAATTACGGCAAGTTTTTTCATTTTTTTAATTGCTCTATAACCCAATTAATTTCCCTTGATATGGAATTGACAATATTCGTTTGGATTTCTTTAGGTAAAATGGACCAAGTATAGGTTTCAATTTCCATTATGGGCATTTCTTGATGATATTTTATATAGTCCAAGGTTTCCAAAATTTCTGCTTGTGTAGAGGAAATATTTTCATAATTTTCCATGAAAATTGGTACATGAAAATGAATTCTCCATTCTTTTTCTAATGAGGCTGGACTATCCTCATTAAGCGCTAAATTTAAATCTAAATAATTTTGAAAACTTCCATCTCTTTTTAAGGCTTTTACCTGATGTAAATAGACTGGGTCCACATAAGGTTCAAGAGATTTTTTTTCAGAACCGTCATTTTTATTGAATAAAATTTTAATTGCAGAGGAAATCTGATATTTCCCCATTTTTATTCCCTTTTCCTTGAATTCATCCAAGCTTTTGGTTGGAGAATCGAAATTTACTCCGTAATGACAAACATCAAAACAAATCCTAACATAATTTCGAATGGTCTCTTCAACTTGTTCCTTGAGAAATCCTTTGCTTATTAAATAATTTTTTCCATGAACCAAAAGGATATTTTCATACCAATCTATAAAATCATGATGATCTCCTAAGATTCCATCCGGCTCTGGTTCAATATCTATATGTATTTTTTTTCCAGTTTTTTCAAAAACTATTTTAGAATACATAACAACCTCCATAAGATGATTGGTGCATTCAATAGTTGCTGCCAATAATTCAATAGGATTATTAAACCAAGGTTTATAAGAAAGGGGAGAAGTTGAAATTCCAGCCTCCATTAAATCATCTGGTATTAAATAGGCAAGATGGTTGATCAATCTTTTGGTATAATTTACCCGATCCAAAGTTCTCCAATCCGGAGAATGTACATCCTCTTTTACCCGAACATGATGAAAACCGCCATAGGGAAAGCCATTCAAGGTAAAAACATATAAATCTTCTTTCTTTAACCAATCCTTAAATGCAGATAATTTTTCCATATCTTCA
The DNA here is from genome assembly GCA_046047395.1 of Bacteroidota bacterium. Classification (GTDB taxonomy): domain Bacteria; phylum Bacteroidota; class Bacteroidia; order Cytophagales; family Spirosomataceae; genus CAZVFE01. The sequence goes on from JBJOIA010000062.1 coordinate 5,305, forward strand.
AGTTCCAAGGATGCTTCATTGGCAATCCTTAAACCAAAACCAAAAGCCTTTTCTGGAGATATTTTGGCCTTTATTTGCGGTAATTTATCTTTTAATTCACTAAAATGTTCATCCCATTTTTCTCCAGGATGAATATTACTACAATAACCTAATGTTCCCCAATCCGTTTTCATATTGTATTAATTTTCAAAATTGCTTTTTTCATCAGTTCGTCATCAATCTGATTGACTTCAATTCCTTTTCCGAGTCTTTCTAATATGGTAATCGTTAATTTGCCTCCAAGATGTTCCCTGAATTCATTTAATCCACTAAAAATTTTATCCAAATATTCAGTTGAAAGGAGTGGATTAGTTAATTGAAATCCAATGTTTTTTATCACTGAAATTGCCCTTAAAGCATCTTTTTCTTCAATATTACCAATTAAATAAGAATAGTATGAATCAACTGCTAGTCCAATTGCGACAGCCTCACCATGTCTAAGTTGATAATTGCTTAAATATTCAATTCGATGTGCCAGCCAATGGCCGAAATCCAATGGCCTAGCAGAGCCTTTTTCAAAAGGATCTCCAGATGCAATATGTTGCATATGGATTTTTGCACATCGGATTATTTGTTCCTGCATAATGGATTTGTTTTTAAGGATATTTTCT
>JBJOIA010000063.1:0-2611 GCA_046047395.1 Bacteroidota bacterium
AGGTGAACCTTTCCAATATGTAATAGAAAAAGAATTTTTTCATAATCATATTTTCAAAGTAAACCAAAATACCCTTATCCCTCGTCCAGAAACCGAGGAACTCGTAGATTGGATTCTTGAAGAAAATAAGACCGATGGTTTGAAAATTTTAGATATAGGGACAGGTACTGGAGTAATTCCAATCAGCTTGTCTGATAAACGAAAAAGCTGGGAGATTCATGCCTGGGATATTTCAGAAAAGGCCTTAGAAATTGCAAATTGGAATGCTGAAAATCTGGGAGGAGAGATTCATTTTCAAAAAATGGATGCCTTGGATATAAAGAGCGAAGAAAAATTTGATATCATTGTTTCCAATCCACCTTATGTGGCAAATTTTGAAAAGAAAGATATGAAAGCACATGTTTTGGATTTTGAGCCCAAATTGGCCTTATTTGTTGAAGATAATGACCCTTTATTATTTTATCGAAAAATTATCGAATTTGGAATTAAATCCCTAAAACCTGGAGGAAAAATTTATTTTGAAATTAATCCTTTGTTTAAAGAAGAATTGGTACAACTGGTGGAGAACCATAATTTTTCATCCTTCATAAGAAGAGATTTTAGAGGCAAGGAAAGGATGATGAGAATCCAATAGTTTTGAACTAAAATTAAAAAAAAATCGTTATATTAATGTAACAATAGTTTTAACACAATGAAAAGAAACACAATTATTATTCTAGCCGTATTAGCGGTTTTAGTTTTTTGGGGAGTTGGTTCTAGAAATGGAATGGCTACCGCTGATCAAGGCGTGCAAGCAGCTTGGGGGAATGTTCAAACTGCCTACCAACGTAGAGCTGATTTGATTCCAAATTTAGTGAATACAGTGAAAGGCGTTGCCAATTTTGAGCAAGAAACTTTAACGCAAGTCATACAGGCAAGAGCAAGTGCAACTCAAATGAAAGTTGATGCCAATGATTTATCTCCAGCAAATCTACAGAAATATCAGGCAGCTCAGTCTTCCCTAGGTGGAGCTTTATCTAGATTGATGGTAGTGGCAGAGCGTTATCCTGAATTAAAAGCAACAGCAAATTTCTCTGAATTACAAGCACAATTAGAAGGTACAGAGAATAGAATCAAAACAGAAAGAGATAATTTTAATACCGCAGTTCAGGCCTACAATAATAAAGTTGTCACATTCCCAAACAGTTTGATAGCTTCTTTTTCTGGATTTACAGTGAAAGGATATTTTGAAGCAGAGGCAGGTGCAGATACTGCTCCAACAGTAAATTTTGAATAATGGCCCTATTAGAAAAGGTCTTAGAAGAAAAAATATTACAATCCATTAAGGAGGCAGAATTAAAAACCTCTGGAGAGATTCGCCTTCACATAGATAAAATATGTGAAGGCGATCCTGTTTTAATTGCCCAAAATTGGTTTTACCAATTAGGCATGGATAAAACAGATCTTCAAAATGGAGTATTATTTTATTTGGCCCTAGAAAGTAGAAAGTTTTCAGTAATTGGGGACAAAGGCATTGATGCCAAGGTGCCAGATGATTTTTGGAAAAAAATTATCGATGATATGGCGCCTCTATTGAAAGAAAATAAATTAGTGGATGCCATGGCTTTAGGCATTAAACGTACGGGGGAGGCTCTAAGCCAATATTTCCCTTATCAATTAGACGATATAAATGAATTATCAGACGAGATTTCATACGGTGAGGAATAAATTTTTCATTTTAATTTTTGCCTTGGTTCAAACCTTTTCCGTGGTAGGACAAATTTCAACTCCTACAACTTTAGTGGTAGACCAAGCTGATTTATTAAATCCCGAACAGGAGGCAAGATTAGAAAGGAAATTGGTGGATTATGATGATTCAACCTCTACTCAAATAGCCGTGGCATTGGTAAAAAGCCTAGAGGGAAAAGATTCTTTTGATTATGCCATGGAACTTGCGAAAGAATGGGGCGTTGGTCAAGAAGGAAAAAATAATGGAGTGGTGATTTTGGTCTCAATGGGCGACAGACAGATTCGGATAGTAACTGGAAGGGGTGTAGAAGCAGAATTGCCAGATGCTATTTGCAAACGAATCATTAATAATAAAATTACGCCTAATTTTAGAAATGGGGCCTATTATCAAGGTTTGGATGAGGCAACTACTGAAATGATTGACCGTTTAGAGGGTAGATTTGTTAATAATGAGGAAAAAGAATCAGGAGGAGGTTTTAAACCCTTAATTTTTTACATCCTTATAATTTTAATTATTACCTTTATCAATGCAAGAAGAAACAGAGGTGGAAAAGGAGGAAGAGGTGGAAATGGCTCTGCTGGAGGAGGAATGTTTTTCCCACCTATATTTTTCGGAGGAGGACATCATCATAGCGGAGGAGGCTATGGCGGAGGTGGTGGATTTGGCGGAGGAGGCTTCGGCGGTTTTGGCGGTGGAAGCTTCGGCGGTGGAGGAGCAGGAGGCTCTTGGTGATAAGTGAAGAGTTACGAGTTACGAACTACGAATTACGAACTACGAACTACGAGTTACGGGTTACGAACTACCAATTACGAACTACCAATTACGAGTTACGAACTACGAATTACGAGCAGCAGCCGCGCAGTTACGAACTTAAAAAAACTC
>JBJOIA010000064.1:0-5454 GCA_046047395.1 Bacteroidota bacterium
AAACATGGGTTAGCAAAGAAAGCACCTTTTTTATGAGCCTTCCAAGCAGCAGTTACATTCGACCCCATAGCATTCGTTGAAAGATAGAACACGTTTCCGTATCCTCCTGAAGCTAATAAAACAGCATGACCAAAATGTCTTTCTAATTCTCCGGTCACTAAGTTTCTAGCAATGATTCCTCTTGCTTTTCCGTCGATAACTACCACCTCTTGCATTTCATGACGTGCAAACATTTGGACTTTACCAGCTCCAATCTGACGCTCTAATGCAGAATACGCTCCTAATAATAATTGCTGTCCAGTTTGACCTGCCGCATAAAATGTTCTTTGAACTTGAACACCCCCAAAAGAACGATTGGAAAGTAAACCTCCATATTCTCTTGCGAAGGGAACACCTTGTGCAACACATTGGTCAATAATATTTCCAGAAACCTCTGCTAATCGATGCACATTGGCTTCTCTTGAACGATAATCTCCTCCTTTTACGGTATCGTAAAATAAACGATAGATGGAATCACCATCGTTTTGATAGTTTTTTGCTGCATTAATACCACCTTGAGCAGCAATTGAGTGTGCCCTTCTTGGTGAATCTTGGAAGCAAAATACCTTAACTTTATATCCTAATTCAGCTAAAGTAGCAGCAGCGGATGCTCCGGCAAGTCCGGTTCCCACTACAATTACTTCTAAATTTCTTTTATTGGCTGGATTTACCAAAGGAACCGATGAACGATATTTTGTCCACTTTTCCGATATTGCTCCTTCAGGAATTTTCGAATCTAACTTTGTCATATCTATATTTGGCTGTAGGATTATTTAACTAGGTCTAAATGCATTGCAATTGGCATAGCCGCAAATACAATGGAAACTAAAATGGAATAAATATAACCAATGGTTTTAACCAATGGAGTATAATGCGGGTGATTCCAACCTAAGGTTTGAAATGCACTCTGAAAACCATGCATAAGGTGATATGCCAAGGAAATACATCCTAAAACATAAATACCTACTGCTAATGGATTTTGAAATACCATTTGCATTTCCTGAAATAAGGTATGCTCTTCATTAATTCCACCAGAAATTCTTGAAACATACCAAAAATCCCTTAAATGCACGATTAAAAATAATAAAAGTAAAGAACCAAGTAGCCCCATTGAACGAGAATACCAAGTGCTATTGGATGCACCATCTACCATTGCATAGGCAACAGGTCTTTTCTTTTTGTTTTTTAACCATAATTGCAAACCATTGTAAATATGGAGCAATAAACCAAGGAATAAAACGATTTCCATGGTACGAATTAAAGGATTCGTCGCCATAAATTCTGCAGCTTCATTAAATGTCTCACCCCCATCATTGGCAAAAATTGCAGCATTGATGGCACAGTGGACAATTAAAAAGGTGATTAAAAATATCCCAGTAATAGACATTATTAATTTCTTGCCTAGGGATGAATTTAGAAAAGCGGATAGCCAATTCATTTTTTATCTAATTAGTTTTTCTTTAAAAGATTCACGGATTGCAAAACTACTACTCAAATTTTAGTCTATCAAATTTCTGACTAAAAAAACATAAAATTTTATTTTTTACGTTTGATTTATTAACTTCCCATTTACCAAAAATGTTTTATGCCACGTAGTAAAAAATATATTCATCTTTTTCTGACTATTTTCTTTTTGGTCCTTTGCCAATTTGCTTTTGGTTCCCATCTAAAAGGAGGTGAAATATCTATTAAAAGAATTTCGAAAGAAACACTTACCTATCAATTTACTTTAATTACCTATACAGAAAATAATCGGGCAAATGATGAGCAAAATGAGGTAAACTTTTGCTTTGGCGATGGCTCAGGAATCTTTAAGGCGCCACGTATAGGACAACCCGTAGACATAGGGAATGGTACTTTAAGGAATGTTTATATAATAGAGTATACCTATCCTGCCAATGCTTTATCCTATAAAGTTTCCGTTGCAATTCCAAATAGAAATGCGGGAGTTAGAAATATTTCAAGTTCAGATTCCGTTCCTTTTTATGTAGAAACCGTATTTTCCACCAATTCAGGATTAGGACTAAATAATACCCCAATTTTTTTAAATCCTGCTGTGGACTTAACTGCCCAAGTAGGACAATTATTTATTCACAATCCAAATGCGATTGATTTTGAAGGAGATAGCTTAGCATATAGACTTTCTGTTTCAAAATATGGTAATCAAGATAAGTGTGGAGATGCAAATAGAGGTATGATTGCCCCTGGCTTTGTTCAACCAAATGAGGTTTCTGCTACACCCTCTTCTTTTACTATTGACCCATTGAATGGTGATGTTAAATGGGATGTTCCTCAAGAAGTAGGTAGATATAATTTGGCATTTATTGTAGAAGAATGGAGAAATGGTTTGAAAATTTCAGAAACAGTACGTGATATGCAGGTGGAGGTTCAGGATGCGAATAATAATAGACCCTTATTAACAGCGCCAGAGGATATTTGCGTTACTGCAGGTGATTTTATACGAAAAGTAATTAGTGCAGAAGATCAACCTTCTTCAGATGGGGCAAGAATAGATCCAATAGATTTAATTAGTACATCAAATATTTATGAAAATGGAGGGGCAGCTTATATTAAACCTCCTTATGCTACATTCACCAATAAATATAATGTAGCTAGTCCTCAAAGTACTGAATTTACTTGGCAAACTAGTTGTGATCATATTCGAAAAGTACCTTATGATGTTTTATTTAAAGTCGTAGATAATCCACCTCCAAATGTTTCTTTGGCAGGCTTAGTTGATTCAAAAATATGGCATATAAAAGTTGTGGCTCCTGCTCCAACTGGTTTCAAAACAAAAGTATTAGGTCCCAATGCCGGAGTAGAAATATCTTGGGATCCCTATAACTGTAATTTATTGAACCCAAAAATGGTAATTTACAGAAAAAAAGGAGATTGTGAAGAGATTATTCAAGACCCTTGTACGATTGGAGTAGTGCCAGATGGATATATTAAAGTCGCAGAAATCAATATATCAGACGGAAAATATATAGATACAAAAGGTTTAGAGAAAAATAATAATTATGTTTATGTTGGTATGATCAAATTTACAAATTCTTCAGCTGTAGTAGATTATACCCCACTTACCAATACCTCCTGCTCCTTGATCCCAACAATTGCACCTTTAATGACAAACGTTTCTGTTCAGAAGACGAATCAATTGAACGGAGAAAACTTGGTAAGGTGGTCAATTCCAAAAAACTTTGACCAAAATCAAATTGCCGGTCCTTATTATTATGAGGTATTGAGGGCAATTGGAGTATCAAATCCAAATTTTGAATCTATAACTGATTTGTTGCCTGCCAATCTTTCAGGTGCTTTAGATGATACAACTTTTATCGACCAAGGGATTAATACCTTTGATAAAGTAAATTATTATAAAGTGAATTTTTATAATACTGTAAATGGGGAAAAAGCATTAGTGGATGTTTCAGCAGAAGCTAGAAATGTATATTTAGTCGGTAAAACTACCACAAACTCCGTTGCCTTGAATTGGTTTACAGATACCCCTTGGTCAAATGAATTTCAAGTTCATAGGGTTTATAGAGAAACTGAAGCAGGCTCAGGTCAATTTGATAAAATTGCTGACGTGTCGGTAGGTAATGCATCTACATTTAAATTTACTGATACCAATTTGATTGCAGATTCAACTTATTGTTATTTTGTTGAGACAACCGGAAAATATGGGGAAGGTTATCCACAGTTTTTATTAGAAAATGCTTCTCAAATTGTATGTTTCAAAACGGTAAATGGAGGAAATGGAGGAAATGATGGTGGACTTGATGGAGGTGGAGGAGGCAATACACTTGACCCTTGTACCCCAAATTTAATTTCCGTTGAAACTGATTGCGGGAGAATAAATCAAAATGGTTCCTGCGATATTACCTCCTTTACCAATAGATTAAACTGGAGTTTACAAAAACTTGAAACATGCGATACCAATATTGTTAATTATAAAATTTTCTATGCAAATAGTGATAGTTCAGGATTTAATTTAATAAATACGGTGGACTCTAAGTTATTCAATCATGAAAAATCAGATGAAATTCAAGGCTGTTATTATATTCAGTCAGTATCAAGTAATGGAAAAACAAGCCCGAATTCAAATAAAATTTGTGTAGAAAACTGCCCCAATTTTGAACTTCCAAATGTATTTAGCCCTAATGACGATGGTTTAAATGATCGCTTTCTACCTTTACGATGCCCACTTTTTGTAGAAAATATTCATGCTAAAATTGTAGACCGTTACGGACAAATTGTTTATGAATATGATGGTAATTTATCCGGTTTTGGTTGGGATGGAACAAATTTAAAGGGGAATATTCTGCCAGCAGAAACCTATTACTATCAGGTAGAGGTTTTATTTAGAAATTCTGGGAGCTCAAATCAAAATAAATCTTTAAAAGGTTGGGTTGAATTAATTAAATAAGGGTAAATTTGTAATAAAATTTAGGTTTTTAATTAATTAAATGAAATTATGGTAGGATATGTTTTTCCAGGACAAGGTTCTCAGTTTCCTGGTATGGCTAAAGATTTATATGAAAATCATGAATTTGCAAAGTCTTTTTTTGAGGAGGCAAATGAAATATTAGGATTTGATATCGCTCAAATTATGTTTGAGGGAACGCAGGAAGAATTGACTCAAACGAAAGTAACTCAACCTGCCATTTATTTACATTCAGTTTTGATTTCTCAATTAATGGATGGATTTAAACCAGATATGGTCGCAGGCCATTCCTTGGGAGAATTTTCAGCATTAGTTGCAGCAGGATCATTATCTTGGCAAGATGGTTTAAAATTGGTTTCTAAGAGAGCCATGGCTATGCAAAAAGCCTGTGAACTTTCTAAATCTACCATGGCAGCTGTTTTAGGTTTAGAAGACCAAGTAATTATTGATATCTGTAGTAAATCTAATGGAGAGGTTGTCGCAGCAAACTTTAATTGTCCCGGACAAGTCGTAATTTCTGGATCAGTTGAAGGGATTGAAAAGGTAGGTGCAGAACTTTCTGCTGCTGGTGCCAAAAGAGTATTACCATTACCAGTTGGTGGGGCTTTTCATTCTCCATTTATGGAACCAGCCCGACTAGAATTAGCCGCGGCAATCGAAGCAACTGAAATTAAGGCGCCAGTTTGTCCGATTGTTCAAAATGTAGTTGCTAAACCAGTTACTGACCCTTCAGAAATCAAATCAAATTTAATTGCCCAATTAACTGGCGCTGTTAAATGGACCCAGTCTGTTGAAGCAATGTTAAATGCAGGAGTGAATGAATTTGTAGAATGTGGTCCTGGTAAAGTTTTACAAGGATTAGTGAAGAAAATTGATCGTGAGGTGGCTACTAAATCCGCAGAAATTTCAGATTTATAATATTTTTTTTCAATTCATATTTGAATTAAAAAATACTTGTCGTATTTTTGCAT
>JBJOIA010000065.1:0-5930 GCA_046047395.1 Bacteroidota bacterium
CCCAGAAGAAATTAATCGTATAATTGAGATGGCTTGGGAGGACAGGACTCCTTTTGAGGCAATTCAGTTTCAGTTTGGAATTTCCGAAGCTGAAACTATTAAGATTATGCGAGCGAATTTAAAACGATCCAGTTTTAATTTGTGGAGAAAAAGAGTGAATTCAGGGGTGAGTCAGAAACATCGCGCCAAAAGATTATCTGAAATCGATCGATTCAAATGCAGTCGGCAAAAAACCATAAGTTTGAATAAAATATCGAAAAGGCTTTAATCTAAGCCTGTTTATTTCTGTAATATTTATATTAATTTATGTATTTATTCGTATTTATACACATTATTAATAATTAATTAATAGGAAATAATAACAATTCATAGTATCTTTACTACTCAATAATGCGCTACTTATGTCAATACTAAAATGTGACAGAGAGTGGCGAAGCCGTAAGGCAAGCGACCGTGATCGAACAATTATTTTCCGGCAAAATCAGAGCCAAACTTTTATTAAAATTATTCATTAATCCAGAATCAAGGGTTCATTTACGTGGATTGGAGCGCGATTTTGATGTCAGCTCGAATACAGTAAGATTGGAATTGAATAAATTAAGTCAAATGAGCTTAATAAAAGAAGTAGAAGATACTGAAAATGCCAAGGTAAAACAGTATTCGGTCAACAACGCCCACCCGATGTTTGATTCAATTCGTCAGATTGTATTAAAATACGTAGGGATAGACAGTCTAATTGAAGAAGTATTAAATAAATTAGGAGATGTGAAGGAGGTTTATCTTACAGGAGATTTAGCAGAAGGCAACGACTCCCCTATTATAGATTTAATAATAATAGGTAAGATCGACAAAGAATATTTAGTTCGACTTATAGACAAAGCCGAACCCATATTAAATAAAAAAATCCGTTTCGGAGTTTTATCCTCCATAAAAGAATTCATCGGATTACCCATTGGTACATCCGTAAAAATATTATAATGACTACTATTGGTAGTAAAATGAAGAATATTTTAATCACCGGTGGAGCTGGTTTTATTGGTTCACATGTTGTGCGATTATTCGTTAATCAGTACCAGGATTATCATATTTTCAATCTAGATGCTCTTACCTATGCAGGTAATTTAGAAAATATTAAAGACATTGAAGATGCCCCGAATTATTCTTTTTTAAAGGGTGATATTACTGATTCCCGTTTTTTAGAGGAAATCTTTTCCCTTCATCAATTTGATGGAATCATTCATTTAGCGGCAGAATCTCATGTAGACAGAAGTATCACTGACCCACTAGCTTTTGTTAGAACGAATGTTATCGGCACAGTGAATCTTTTACAAACTGCCAAGAAGTTTTGGGAGGGAAAAATGGAAGGAAAAAGATTCTACCATGTTTCAACAGATGAGGTCTATGGCGAATTACATGATCCTAAGGAGTTTTTCACTGAAAACACCTCTTATGATCCTCGCTCCCCTTATTCTGCCTCGAAAGCTAGCTCCGATCATTTTGTTCGTGCCTATCATGAAACCTATCATCTTCCGGTGGTCGTTTCAAATTGTTCGAATAATTACGGTCCGAATCATTTCCCAGAAAAATTAATTCCTCTGATGATTCATAATATCATTGAAAACAAACCCCTTCCTGTTTATGGAAAAGGTGAAAATATTCGTGATTGGCTTTATGTAATTGATCATGCCAGAGCGATTGACCAAGTTTTTCATCAGGGAAAAAATGGGGAAACCTATAATATCGGAGGATTTAATGAATGGAAAAATATTGATTTAGTCCATTTATTATGTGATATCATGGATGAGAAATTAGCAAGAGCAAAGGGAGAATCGAGAAATTTAATCCGATTTGTAACAGATAGAAAAGGACATGATTTGCGCTATGCGATTGATTCTTCTAAAATCATGAATGAATTAGGCTGGAAGCCTTCTCTTCAATTTGAGGAAGGATTATCTAAGACTGTCGACTGGTATTTAGCCAATCAAGAATGGCTGAAAAATGTAACATCCGGGGAATATCAATCTTATTATAAGCAACATTATCAATCCTAATACCATGAAAGGAATCATACTTGCAGGAGGTTCAGGAACGCGTTTACATCCATTAACCATGGCTGTATCCAAACAGTTAATGCCCGTATATGATAAACCGATGATTTACTATCCCCTATCCACCTTGATGCTGGCAGGAATACGGGAGATATTGATCATTTCAACGCCGCATGATTTGCCTAATTTTGAGAAATTATTGGGAAATGGTGAAAATTTAGGATGTAAATTTGAATTTGCAGTACAGCATGAACCAAATGGATTAGCCCAAGCATTTGTGATTGGGGAAAAATTCATTGGAAAAGAAAAAGTAGCGCTAATATTAGGGGATAATATTTTTTATGGATCTGGATTCAGCAAATTATTACAATCGAATAATGATCCAGATGGCGGGGTAGTATTTGCTTATTCGGTAAATGACCCTGAAAGATATGGGGTTGTGGAATTCGACGAAAATCAAAAAGCGATATCCATTGAAGAAAAGCCCAAGGTACCCAAATCAAATTATGCTGTACCGGGAATTTATTTTTATGATAATGAGGTAGTTGAAATTGCCAAAAATATTCAACCATCGGCAAGGGGTGAATATGAGATTACGGATGTAAATAAAGAATATTTAAAAAGAAATAAACTTTCGGTGGGAATCTTGAACCGAGGAACAGCCTGGCTGGATACGGGAACAATTCAATCTTTGATGCAAGCAGGACAATACGTTCAAGTTATTGAGGAGCGACAAGGTTTAAAAATTGGGTGCATTGAGGAAGTGGCCTATCGGATGGGATATATCGATAAAAAACAGTTAAAAGAATTAGCCAAGCCATTAATTAAATCAGGCTATGGAGAGTATTTGAATAGAATTTGAACTATTCACTCTTTATTTTATCCCACGAATAAATTCATGGGCTAAAATTCACTCTTCTCTATTCCCTCTTCATTAAATAATTAGTCCGGCGAGGATGGCGAGGATAAAAAGAAAGATAGTAGGAATTTTTGTAAATTGAGCAAAAAGGAAACTTAAAAAAACCACAAAAATTGCTTTAAAATCTGCCTTAAGAACCATAGGCTCCATAAAAATCAAGATTGCCACAAATGTTAATCCTACTGAAGCGGCCTGAATACCCGCCAAGGAGGCTCTTATAATCCGAAATTGTTTTAATTGTCCCCAAATTCGATATAAAAAGAAAATTAAAAAAGTACCAGGGAGGAAAACTCCTGCAGCACCAATTAGAGCTCCCATAATTTCACCCCCAGTACCGTAATCTTTCATTAAAAGTACACCTAAAAAGGAAGTAAAGGAAAAAACTGGACCAGGAAGGGTTCTAGACAAAGCCATACCAGCCAAGAAATCATCGGAGGAGATTAGATGTTTAAATTCTACAAATTCGGTATATAAAACTGGAGCAAGAACTTGTCCGCCCCCAAATACCAATGCTCCATTTCGATAGAAATTTTCAAAAAGTTTTATCGGGAAATAATCGGTAAATTTTCCTAATAAAGCCACAAACAATAAAGTACCCCAGAAAAGATGAAAATTTGCCCAGGGGATGACTAATTTATGTTTGTTTTGTTTGGGAAATTTATCATAATTAAATGAAGAGATAAGTCCGGCGAGGAAAATGGCAATTGGGAAAACATAGGGGCTTTGAAAAAAATAGGCAAATCCGATTGTAAGGAGAAAAAGTAGTACATATAACCAACCTTTCACTACCATTTTAAAATACATCCAACCAGTTTGAATAAGGAGACCGATACCTACTGGAAGAACGTAAGTAAGAATATTTCTATTATTAAGATAGGTTAATCCATAGGCAGAAATGGCCATGATAATAACAGCTGGCATGATCCAAGTTAAGAGGGTGAGATAGGCCAGGTTGGGGCCACCGAGTTTATATCCAATAGAAATTAAAACTTGGGTGGAGGTTGGCCCCGGTAAAACCGAGCAAAGGGCCTGAATTTCAAGGATTTCTTCTCTTGTTAAATAATTCTTTTCATCGGCAAGTTTTCTATGATACATGGCATAGTGAACTTGAGGGCCTCCGAAACTTGTAAAAGCCAATTGTAAAACATCCTTTAAAAACTCAAAACTTCTGCCTTTCATTATTTTTTTAATCCTAATTCTTTCAGGCGTTCATCGAGGAATTCTCCTGCGGACATATCTGAATAGATTTTAGGATTTTGGGAATCAATACAAGACTCAAGGCAAGTTAAATCCATTTCTGAGCGTGGGTGCATGAAGAAAGGGATGGAATACCTTGGTGTTTTTAATTTTTCTAAAGGCGGGTTGACTACCCTATGGATAGTTGATTTTAATTTATGATTGGTAAGTCTATCGAGCATATCTCCTACATTGACTACCAACTGATTGGGAAGGGCGGTGATTGGGATCCAAACGCCATCTCTCCTAAGGACTTCTAGTCCTTCAGCTGAGGCGCCCATTAAAAGGGTAATTAAGTTGATATCACCATGTGCTGCGGCGCGGACAGATCCAGGTTCTAATTTCTCGGGTTCCAGGATTGGGAAATAGTGAATAGCGCGAAGGATTGAATTACCATTTTTCACTTTTTCCTCGAAATATTCTTCCTTTAAACCTAAATAAAGCGCAATTGCTTGAAGTAAGTCTTTCCCTGTTTGTTCTAATGTTTGATAAGTTTGAATTGCTAAATCACCAAATCTAGGAACTTCATCGGGAAAAACATTTTCGGGATATTCCTTCCAAACTGAATCTCCATCTTCCTTTTTTGGTTGTCCGATATGGTAAAATTCTTTCAAATCAGGCACGGAATGACCTTTGGCTGTTTCACGTCTTTTTGCCACATAACCACGTTGTCCGAAAATCCCAGGAATTTCATATTTGAGCTTGGATTCTTCTGGCAAAGAGAAGAATTTCATTACAGAATCGTATAAATCTTCGGACATTTGGTCTGTCAGACCATGTCCGGAGATGGCAACAAAGCCAATATCATTAAAAGCAGCGCCAAGATCTTGGACAAATTTAGCTTTTTGGTTTGGGGTACCCTGGGTAAAATCTTTAAGATTTAAGGAAGGAATAGCATTCATTGAAAAAAAATTAAACTAATGTATTTACATAATCCCAATTTACTAAATTCCAAAAAGCTTTTATATAATCTGCTCTTTTATTTTGGTAATGTAGATAATAGGCGTGTTCCCATACGTCAATTCCAAGGATTGGAGTCCCTTTTACCTCTGCAATATCCATTAATGGATTATCCTGGTTTGGTGTTGAGCAAATTTTCAAGGAACCGTCTGCTGTTTTTACCAACCAAGCCCATCCAGATCCAAATCGAGTACCTGCGGCTTTATTAAATTGTTCCTGCATGGCTTCCATAGAACCAAAATCCTTTTGAATCATGGATGCTAATTTTGCGGAGGGTTTTGCCGAATTTTCAGGACCAATTACTTTCCAAAAGAAGGAATGATTCCAATGTCCTCCCCCATTATTTCTTACCGCAGTTGAATGGTTAGAAACAGAGGCTAAAATCTCTTCTAGAGATTGTTTTTCAAGGGCAGTACCATTGACTGCATTATTTAAATTATTGACATAGCCATTATGGTGTCTATCATGGTGAATTTCCATCGTCATGGCATCAATATGCGGTTCTAAGGCTGAAAATGAATATCCTAAAGCAGGAAGGCTAAAAGGGCCTGCTACTGAATTTAATTGTTTTGAATTGAATTTGGCTTTAATTTTTTGAGGAGCTAAAAAGCTTAAACCTACTAAACCAAAAGCGGATTTTACAAAAGTTGATCTGTTCATAATTATCAATTTACTGTTAGGAAAATTTATAAAAAAAATGTTGGGGAGAGGCACGCCCCTTACCCCCTGAAATTTACAAAAAATTGACCGTGAATTCCAAAATTTTT
>JBJOIA010000066.1:0-7030 GCA_046047395.1 Bacteroidota bacterium
CTTTTTATATTTCCAAAATATGCCCGGTGAGAATAATACTTGATACCCTTTAGCAGGAATCATAGCACCATCATTCTGACTAATCGGATAATCTGAATTGAATTGTTGGATAAACCGTAAAGGCAGCAAACTTAGAAAAGAGGATTTTGTATTTTCTTTTGAAGGAAGGATTTGATCTCGATACAAAGGCCTTATTCCAAAAGAATAACTGGAATCTATTCTTCCTAGAATTTGTTGATTTCTTAATTTAGTTTCTAATTGATCTGGGGAGCTTACGATTATGGTTTGACTAAAAACATTCAAATTTAGCCCAAGCAATAGCCCAATTATTGTAAAATAATTCAATTTAAATTTCATTAGTGGTAATTATTTAGGTATTTAATTATTTATTTATTCATAAGCCGTTCGTCGGAGAATGGAACGACCTAAGGTAATTTCATCTGCATAATCTAAATCTCCACCGATTGGAATTCCTCGCGCTATTGTAGAAATTTTAATGGTTAAATTACGAAGTTTTTTCGAAATATAATAAGACGTAGTATCTCCTTCCATGGTAGTAGAAAGGGCAAAGATAATTTCCTTTACGGAATCTTTCTCCACACGCTGAATTAATGAATCTATGGTTAAATCATCCGGAGAAATTCCGTTCATTGGTGAAATAATCCCTCCTAAAACATGGTAAACCCCTTGAAATTGAGCTGTATTTTCAATTGCCATTACATCTTTAATATCTTCTACCACACAAATAAGGGTTTGATCCCTCCTATCCGAAGCACATATTCCACATAAATCAGAGTCGGCAATCATATTACATTTTTTACAAAACTTTGTTTGAGAACGAAGGTCTTGAAGAGCCTGAGATAATTGTTCAGTTTGATTTAATGGACGTTTTAATAAATAGAGTGCTAATCGTAAAGCAGTCTTTTTCCCAATACCTGGAAGTTTGCTAATTTCCTCTACAGCCTGTTCGATTAACTTCGATGGGTATTCGTTATTCATGAATAAATGAATTATTTGATTTCACAAATTTAAAAATTTTGTTTATTTTTCGACCTATATTTAAAAATTCAATTAAAATACCTTTGAAAATACCTATTATATGTCTGCTTTACTAGCAATTACCATAATAATCCTTTATTTCTCGGTTTTAGTAATTATATCTCATTTTACTTCAAAAAATACAGATACGACAGCCTTTTTTACAGCAAATAAAAATTCGCCTTGGTGGTTGGTTGCCTTTGGAATGATTGGAACAACGATTTCAGGAATTACGTTTATTTCTGTACCTGGGGCAGTTGGAAATGCAAATTTTTCTTATTATATGTTCATTTTAGGAAATGGACTCGGGTTTTTAGTAATAGGATTAATCTTAATGCCCTTATACTATCGATTGAATTTGATTTCAATTTATAGTTATTTAGACCAAAGATTTGGATTTTGGACCTATAAAACAGGAGCAGGATTTTTTCTTTTGGCCAGAACTATTGGTTCGGCTGCAAGGCTATATTTGGCAGTAAATGTGCTTCATTTGGCAATATTTCAATATTTTGGAATACCTTTTATCCTAAGTGTATTGATTTCCATCGCTTTAATTTGGCTTTATACCAATAAAGGGGGAATTAAAACCATTATCATAACAGATACCCTTCAAACATTTTTCCTTTTAGCAGCCTTAGTTACTACTCTTTGGACAATTTCCTCCAAAATGAATTTAAGTTTTACAGGATTGTTTGAATTAATTCATGATAGTAAATATTCCCAATTAATCGATAATAGAGTAGAATCAACACATTATTGGGCTAAAGATTTTTTTTCAGGAATATTCATTGCCATTGGAATGGTGGGTTTAGACCAAGATTTAATGCAGAAAAATCTTACTTGTAAAAATATCAAGGAAGCCCAAAAGAATATGTTTTGGTTTTACATGGTATTTTTATTGATTAATATCTTATTTCTTTCATTAGGAGCAGCATTGTATATTTATTCCAATCAAATGGGAATAGAAATTCCGAGCAAAACGGATAATTTATTCCCGAATTTAGCTTTAGGTGGAGAATTTGGACTTTTAGCAGCAATCAGTTTTTTACTTGGAATTATCGCAGCAACTTATGCAAGTTCTGACTCTGCCTTAACAGCGCTAACAACCTCATTTTGTATCGATTTTTTACGAATTGAGAAGTTTAAGGAATCAAAAAGAAATGTATTAAAAAAATGGACACATATTGGGTTCTGTGTAATATTTTTCTTTTCTATTTTAGTATTTCATAGTTTTAATGGACAAGAATTAGTTGGGGCGGTATTTACTTTAGCCGCTTATACTTATGGCCCTCTTTTAGGTTTATATGTATATGGATTATATACACCCTGGCAGGTAAAAGATAAATTTGTTCCAATAATAGCGATCCTCTCCCCTATTATAACCTACTTAATTGATTCACAATTAGTTAATTATATTGGATCTTTGGGATTTGCAAATTTAATCGTCAATGCTAGTATTTGTTTTATTTTATTAAGATTAACAAAAGACATAAAACTTTCATAAAATCCTTTTTTTTACATAACTTACTTAATTAGGATCTCAATAATATGGCTGAAGTAAAACCTTATTCTTTATTAACTGATTTTGATGTTGCTCTATTTTTAAACGGAAAGCATATTAAATTATATGAAAAGCTTGGAGCTTTTGAAATTGATTTAGAAGGAGAAAAGGGTGTATTTTTTGCCGTTTGGGCTCCCAATGCTAAGACAGTTAATGTAGTGGGAAATTTCAATTATTGGAACAAACACGAACATAGCTTATTTAAAAGATGGGATTCATCTGGTATTTGGGAGGGTTTTATACCGGGAATTCGATGCGGAGAATCTTATAAATATTCATTAGAAACTCAAGAAGGAGAATTTTTAGAAAAAATGGACCCTTTTGGTTTGTTTTGTGAGGTTCCTCCTAAAACAGCTTCCATTGTTTGGAATACCTGGAAAGAATGGAAAGATGAAGAATGGATGAAGAATCGTTGGGAAAAAAATTCTCTTTCTGCCCCAATGTCAGTCTATGAGGTTCATTTAGGTTCTTGGATGAAAACCTTGGAAAATTCTTATTTATCCTACGATGATTTTGCTGATAAATTAGTACCCTATGTAAAAGAGATGGGCTTTACTCATGTTGAGTTTATGCCTGTGATGGAACATCCATACGCTCCATCTTGGGGATACCAGCTAACAGGTTATTTTGCACCTTCCTCCCGATTTGGAGATCCTCAAGGATTTATGCATTTGGTGGAAAGGTTTCATCAAGAAGGAATTGGCGTAATTCTCGATTGGGTACCTTCTCATTTTCCAGGAGATGACCATGGACTAAGAAATTTTGATGGAGGTTGTTTATTTGAACATCCAGACCCTAAAAAAGGATTTCACCCGGATTGGCAATCCTATATTTTCGACTATGGCAAAAAAGAGGTTCGTTCCTTCTTATTGTCTAATGCCTCTTTTTGGTGCGATAGATACCATGTAGATGGCTTGAGAGTAGATGCAGTAGCTTCTATGTTATATCTTGATTATTCAAGAAATGAGGGTGAATGGGAACCAAATCAATATGGTGGGAATCATAATTTAGATGCCATATCTTTCCTTCAAGATTTGAATGTACATATTTATGGAGAATATAAAGATATTCAGATTATTGCTGAAGAATCTACCTCCTTTCCAGGGGTTACGAGACCTGTTTATCAGGGAGGCTTAGGCTTTGGACAAAAATGGATGATGGGTTGGATGAATGATACGCTGAAATTTTTTGAAAAAGATCCTGTACATCGCCATTATCACCTAAATGATTTTACTTTCTCTTTAATTTATGCTTTCACAGAGAATTTTTGCCTACCATTATCTCATGATGAGGTAGTTTATGGAAAACAATCTTTATTGAATAAAATGCCAGGCGATGAATGGCAGAAATTTGCAAATCTAAGAATATTATTAACCGAACAAATTACACATCCTGGAACCTCCTTATTGTTCCAAGGAGGAGAATTTGGTCAAAAAGAAGAATGGAATCATTCTCAAAGTTTAGATTGGCATTTATTGGAATTTGCTCCACATAAGGGCGTCCAAACCATGTTAAAAGAATTAAATCATTTATACAGAAATAGTCCGGCTTTTTATTCTAGACAATTTGAGTCTGAAGGATTTGAATGGATTGAGTCGAATGATTTCAACAATTCAGTTATTTCCTTCTTGAGAAAAGGACAAAAGCCAAAGGAACAAGCATTGGTAGTTTTCAATTTAACGCCAACTCCAAGAAATGATTATAGAATTGGAGTACCACTTCCGGGTATGTGGAAATTAATTTTCAATACAGATGAGGAGAAATATGGTGGTTCGAATTATCCTTGTTCTAAAGCTACCATGACGGAGGAAATTTCATTCCATGGAAAGGCATTTTCAATTTCAATTAATTTACCTCCTCTTTCGGTTTTAATTTTAGGATTTTAATTTCTTTAATACACAATTTTGGGACAGCCATAAAAACAATAAAGACTCAGAAAAATCCCGAGCCTTTATTCAATCCGCCTAAGTAGTATTATTAATTAATTCTAAATTCTATATCTTTGAATTATACACAAATTTAACAGAATATTTCAAATTCAAAAAATTTGGAAAAAAAATTTCTTAATTTTTTTAAAAAAAATTCCAGAATAGTACAATAAGTATTATTAAAATTTATAAGTAATTCGATAATTATAAAAAGATTGAAATTTTTGGTATCCTAAACGAATCAAATAATTCTCTGGTTTAGAATACGTTATATTCAAAATACTAGAAATATTAGGGTTTATTTTATAAGTATAATTAATGAAAATTGCATTCGCTACTGAATGCGAAATATTTCCTAAAATTTCATTTTTGTTTAGATATTTATCCACAGTCATCTTAGGGGAATAAATGGCATCTTCAAAATTCAAAATCTTAAGATTAAGGAGGTTGGCACTTATTTGATGTTTTGAATTAGCTTGATAATTCAATCCAATTCCGTTGGATATAATATTAGCAATATTAAAGGAAAGTGATTGTCCGAAAAAAGGTTTAGAATATAAGGTATTAAAAGTATTAATTTTTGAATCATTCTTTTTATTATCGCCCGTTGCTCCATGCAATTCATAATGAAGGCTAAATCTTTCATTTAAACGATAATTTAAATCAAATAAAAACATTCCAGCAAAAACCTTAGAATTCTCAATTTTCCCTAATTGAATTGCAGATTCTATGGAATAGGTTAATTTATTTTTAATCCCACTAAAATGGGAATCCATGGTTAGCCTTCTATCCCCTCCTAATTGGTTTAATAATTGGATATTATCCTGATAGGAATAGATAAGCATCAAATTATATTGGGGATTTTTTTTCGGAAATAGATTATGAAAATTTAATCCATAAAAATAATCTGGAAGTATTTCATCATCAAAAATTTTAAAATTCTGTTTGAAAGGTCGGGCATAAAAAAGGTTCAATTCCTTATTTTTCTTCAAGAAATAATGGTAATTGAGAGAAAAGGTAGTTCTACGATTATTGGGTAATTCACGTATTCCTAAAATTCGTTCTGAATCAAAATATAATTCTTGCTTTCCAATCCTTAATAACGAGTTTTTCGAAATTTTTGCTTCTCCAAATAGTTGGTGAAAAGACAAATCATTTCGTTCAATTTCTGTAGTAGGAGTATTTTTATTCCATTTATCTGAGGATAAAATCTGAGCAAAAATTCGAAATTTTTCTGCTATTTTATAATCTGAATAAAGAAAAATTCGGTGATATAAACGGGTAAAATTTTGATCAGGATAACCTGCGTTTTTTTGAAGAAAATTATAATTATTAAAATACTGGCCCATTAAACGGATTTCTCCTCCAATATGGAAGGAATTTAAAGAATCTTTTTTAACTGGATTTATCAAACGATAATCTTCTGCCCTAGAAACGTCTAAAGACTGTGAAAATGAATAGTTAAATAGAAATAATCCTAAAATAGACAGATAATAATTTTTCATTCAAACGTAAAATGAATGCAAATATAAATCGAAAAATCGCATTAATTCAAGACACCAGTCACGATTCTCAAAGGGCCACCTGATCCTCCCTTAATTTTCATTGGAAGGGCCATCACTAGGAAGTTTTTTGAAGGAACTTCTTTTAAATTAGTTAAATTTTCAAAACCAGGTATATTATTCCCTAAAAGTATTTGATGGGACTCAAAATATTTTGATTGTCCGTAATCCAAAGATGGGGTATCTAGGCCAGCTGCTGAAATTTGACGATTCTCAATTAACCATTGAGCAGTTTGAGGTTCAATTCCTGGAAAATGCAAATCGGCTAAGGCTTGCTCACCTTTTAATGAGGTGCCAAGGTATTTAGCATAATCTTGATAATAATCTGACCAACCGGTTTCAAACAAAACGATTGACCCTGTGGGTATTTCACCATTCATTTTTTCCCATTCCTTGATATCTTGAATAGAGATTTGATAATCTGGATTACCCATTACTTCTTTTCGTAAATCTAGCTTCACTCCCATCCCGATTAGGTTTTTTAAAGGAATTTCATCTATTGTAAGATGATTGGCAGCAAAATGGATTGGAGCATCTAGATGTGTGCCTCCATGTTCTGGAGAGGAAAATCCAAAGGATGAATAAAAATAGCCTTTTTCAGTTTCACCGTAAAAGTTTTGAGGATGAAGGAATTTATTGGTATCATTGGGCCAATAAATGGTATTTTCATCAAAAGGATGCGTCAAATCGACTAAATTCGTGAAATTAGGAGTTTTTTGTGGGGAACAATTACTAAATAAGTAAATAGCAATTAAATACAGTAAATGTCTTTTTTTCATTGGGTTAGGTTTAAAATATTAAGTATTAAATTGAAGTTAATTTATTTTTAATATATCTCCAATTTTTAATCCATTTTTATAGGAATAAGGATTTAATTTTATCAAATCATCTAGATTCATTTCATAAAATTTAGCAATTCCAAAAAATGTTTCCCCTTGTTG
>JBJOIA010000067.1:0-13882 GCA_046047395.1 Bacteroidota bacterium
GAAAAGTTAAATCATTAGCAGAAGGCGCTCGTGAGGGTGGCTTACAATTTTAATAAGATATGTCAAAATTAGTAGGAAAACCAGTAAAATTAAACGAAGGCGAACTAAAAGAAAAAGTAGTTGCCATCAACCGCGTTGCCAAAGTGGTAAAAGGTGGTCGTCGTTTCAGCTTCTCTGCTATCGTCGTTGTTGGTGATGGTAAGAATGTTGTAGGTTATGGTTTGGGAAAAGCCAACGAGGTAACAGATGCAATTTCTAAAGGAATTGATGATGCTAAGAAAAACTTATTCCAAGTACCAATTATCAAGAATACAATTCCTCATGAACAAATTGGAAAATATTCAGGTGGTTTAGTTCTTATCAAGCCAGCTGCTCCTGGTACAGGTTTGATCGCCGGTGGTGCGATGCGTGCCGTATTAGAATCAGTAGGGGTACATGATGTATTAGCTAAATCAAAAGGTTCTTCCAATCCTCATAACGTGGTTAAAGCAACAATTGATGCCTTAACTAAAATGAGAGCACCTCATTCGGTAGCTATCCAAAGAGGAGTTAAGTTAGAAAAAGTTTTTAATGGATAAGAGGATTTAAATTCTCATAACTTTAATGAAAATGTCAAAAGTAAAAGTTACACAAGTTAGAAGTACCATTAAAAGACCAGAAGTTCAAAAAAGAACGATCAAGGCTTTAGGATTGGGAAAGATTAATAAGTCAGTTGAAGTAGAATTAAACCCTGCTATCCAGGGAATGATTAACTCAGTTGGTCACTTAGTAAAAGTAGAAAATATTTAAAATTTAAGCGAGTTGTTAATTTTTAAACAGCGTTAAGCACATAAAATTATGAATTTATCAAATTTAAAACCTGCAGAAGGTTCGGTAAAACAAAGAAAAAGAGTAGGACGTGGACAAGGTTCAGGTAGAGGAGCAACCTCAACACGTGGACATAAAGGTGCACAGTCACGTTCAGGTTATTCACGTAAGCGTGGATTTGAAGGTGGTCAGATGCCTTTACAACGTCGTGTTCCTAAGTTCGGTTTCAAGAACATTAATCGCGTAGAATACAAAGCAATCAATTTAGATACTTTAGAAGCATTAGCATCTGAGTTTAAATTAAAGAAAATTGATTTTGAAGTTCTAAGAGAGCATGGTTTAGTTTCTAAATCTGACTTAGTTAAAATATTAAACAGAGGAGCAATCACTTCAGCTATTGAAATTCATGCAAAAGGATTCTCGGCTTCTGCGAAAGCAGCTATCGAGGCAGCTGGAGGAAAAGCAATTGTTGAATAATCTACGGCCTATTAAAAATGAATAAATTTTTCACAACCATAAAACATATTTTTTCGATTGAAGAATTGAAAGGTAAGATCATTAATACGGTCCTTTTAATTGTTTTCTTTCGTTTAGGTTCAAATATCGCTCTTCCTGGTTTGGATGCTAATAAGCTTCAAGCTATCGGAGATGATGGTCTTTTTGGACTTTTAAATATGTTTTCAGGAGGTGCTTTAAGCAATGCCTCGATTTTTGCACTTGGAATTATGCCCTATATCTCGGCATCCATTGCAATTCAGTTATTAACTATCGCTCTTCCGTATTTTCAGAAAATGCAAAAAGATGGTGAATCTGGTAGAAAGAAATTAAACCAAATTACCCGTATCTTAACCATTTTCGTAACCGCTGCGCAAGCCTTTACCTATCTTCAAATTAGAATCCCAACTGAAGCAATAATGGTTGATCCACTATTCTTTAGATTATATGGAGTTGTAATTTTAGTAGGAGGAACAATGACTTGTATGTGGCTAGGAGAGAAAATCACTGATAAAGGTATTGGAAATGGAATTTCAATGTTAATTATGATTGGTATCGTTTCTCGTTTCCCTTCATCATTAATTCAAGAAGCTACTACCCTACAATTATCCGGTGCTTTAATCTTTATCCTAGAGATAATTGTTTTATTCGTGATTGTTATGGGTGCTGTTGCTGTTACTCAGGCAATTAGAAGAATTCCAGTTCAGTATGCTAAGCAAGTAACCAAATCTAAAGTTAGTGTAGGTGGGGAACGTCAGTATATCCCATTGAAATTAAATGCTTCAGGTGTAATGCCAATCATCTTTGCCCAAGCTTTGATGTTTATCCCTGGTTTAGTAGCACAATCTTTCGCTGATAATAGTGAAACAGCTGCGTCTATTGCAACGGCTTTTGGTGATTTTACAACATGGCAGTATAATTTATTATTTGCAGTTCTTATCCTTTTATTCACCTTCTTTTACACAGCAATCTCGATTAATCCTAATCAAATTGCAGATGATATGAAGCGTGGTGGTGGATTTGTTCCCGGTTTTAAACCAGGAGAAGAGACTTCCAGCTATATCGCAAGAGTTTTAGATCATATTACACTTCCAGGTGCTATTTTATTAGCTTTAATTGCTATCCTTCCAGGAATTGCTAACCTATTCGGTGTAACAAGAGGCCTAGCTTCTTTCTATGGTGGTACTTCTCTATTGATTTTAGTTGGAGTAGTTTTAGATACTTTACAACAAATAGAAAGTTATTTGTTGATGAGAAAATATGAAGGTCTAATGCAATCAGGTAGAGTGAAAGGTCGCTCTGAAATGATTGCTAGATAATAAGTATGATTTACTTAAAAACGCAAGAGGAATTTGATATCATTCGTGAAAACGGTTTAATTCTTGGAGCTTGCCATGCGGAAGTTGCCAAAATAATTAAACCTGGTATTAGTACTCTTGAATTAGATAAAGTAGCATACGAATTTATTAAAGACCATAAGGCCCATCCTTCCTTCTTGAATTATCAGGTTGGATCGAGAAAATACCCTTATTCACTTTGTATCTCTGTAAACGATGTAGTAGTACACGGCTTACCAGGAGGATATAAAATTAAAGAAGGTGATATCATCTCAATAGATGGGGGAGTTTATAAAAATGGATTCCATGCCGATAGTGCCTATACTTATGCATTAAACGGTACAAGTGAAGAAGTTCAAAAACTCTTGATAAAGACGAAAGAGTCTTTATTCTTAGGAATTGAAAAAGCAATTGAAGGAAATCGCATTGGTGATATCGGAAATGCTGTTCAATCCTATACCCAAGGATTTGGATACGGAGTAGTTAGGGAATTAGTTGGACATGGTGTAGGTAAAAACCTTCATGAAAGTCCAGAGGTTCCAAACTATGGTAGAAAAGGTGACGGCCCCAAATTAAAATCAGGAATGGTAATTGCCATTGAACCGATGATTAATTTAGGTGTTCAACATATTTCTCAGGATTCAGATGGTTGGACAATTAGAACGAGAGATCGTAAGGCATCTGCTCATTTTGAGCATACTGTTGGTGTTAAAAAAGGACAGGCCGATGTACTTACTACTTTTGATAAAATTGAAGAAACAATTAAAAATTCAGTTGAATTACTGAATATATAAAAATAGAATTATGGCAAAACAGTCTTCGATAGAAGTAGACGGAACAATTTTAGAAGCGCTTTCAAACGCTATGTTTCGCGTAGAGCTAGAGAATACCCATGTCGTAATTGCCCATATTTCAGGCAAGATGCGCATGAATTATATTAAAATATTGCCAGGTGATAAGGTAAAACTAGAAATGTCTCCTTATGATCTGTCAAAAGCAAGAATAGTTTATAGATATAAATAATTAAAATAAGAATAAAATGAAAGTTAAGGCATCTATTAAAAAGCGTAGCGCTGAATGCAAGGTTATTCGCAGACATGGTAAGCTTTATGTGATTAACAAAAAGAATCCAAAGTTTAAACAAAGACAAGGATAAGATTTAGTTAGAATTTTAAAATAAATAATACAATATGGCTCGTATTGCAGGGGTTGATATTCCCGACAAAAAAAGAGGAGAAATTGCGTTAACATACATTTTTGGTATCGGACGTAGTACTGCTCAAACAATTTTAAAAAAGGCCTCCATTTCCTTTGACAAAAAAGCTGGCGAATGGGATGATGATGAGGCTAATGCTATTCGTTCAATTATCGCTTCTGAGTTTAAAACGGAAGGACAATTGAAATCTGAGGTTCAATTAAACATCAAGCGTTTAATGGATATCGGATGTTACAGAGGACTGCGTCATCGTAAAGGTTTACCTCTACGTGGTCAGCGTACTAAGAACAACTCTCGTACTAGAAAAGGTAAGAGAAAGACAGTTGCGAACAAAAAGAAAGTAACTAAGTAATAATTTAGGGGATTACCCCAAGATGAAATAAAAATATGGCACAAGCGAAAAGAAAAGATAAAGCTAAGAAAAGAATCGTTGTAGTTGAACAAAATGGTCAAGTACATATCAAGGCTTCATTTAACAACATTATTATTTCAATCACGAATTCAGCAGGTCAGGTTATATCTTGGGCTTCTGCTGGAAAGATGGGATTCAAAGGATCTAAAAAGAACACTCCTTATGCCGCTCAAATGGCTGCTGCAAACTGTGCGGCTGTTGCAGTTGAAGCTGGAATGAAAAAAGCGGAAGTATTTGTAAAAGGTCCAGGTGCTGGTAGAGAATCTGCCATCAGAACCATCCAAAATTCAGGTATTGAAGTATCTTTAATTAAAGATATTACTCCACTTCCACATAATGGATGTAGACCTCCAAAGCGTAGAAGAGTATAATAATGTAAATTCAATGAAAAGGAATCAGTAATTATTCACTTTTCATTATTATCAAACAATATAATTACTTCATTAGGTAAAAATGGCCTAATGACTTTTAAATTAAAATTATGGCTAGATACACAGGTCCAAAATCCAAGATTGCACGTAAATTTGGCGAGCCAATCCTTGGTCCGAGCAAAGCTCTTTCGAGAAAAAATTATGCTCCGGGTATGCATGGTAAAGGAAAAAGAGGTAAAGTTTCCGAATATGGCATGCAATTAAAAGAAAAGCAAAAAGTAAAATATACTTATGGTATATTAGAGCGTCAATTTAGAAATTTATATCACAAAGCAGCTGTAAAAAGTGGTATCAAAGGTGAAAACCTATTAAAATTATGTGAAGCACGTTTAGATAACGTAGTTTACAGATTAGGTATCGCCCCAACTCGCCGCGCTGCTCGTCAGTTAGTTATCCACAAACACATTATCGTAGATGGTAACGTTGTGAATATTCCTTCATATTCAATTCGTCCTGGCCAGTCTATTGGTGTTCGTGAAAAATCAAAGTCTTTAGAAGTTGTAACGTCTTCTCTAGAGGCAAGAGTGACAAAGAAATTTGCTTGGTTAGAATGGGATGATAATTCTCTAGTAGGTACATTTACTTCCTACCCAGAAAGAGAACAAATTCCAGAAAACTTTAACGAGCAGGCAATTGTCGAGCTTTACTCTAAGTAATCTATACAACTTAATAAATAAAATTTTTAATTAATAATAAACTACGAATATGTCAATACTTGCGTTCCAAATGCCCGATAAAGTAGTCATGGAAAAAGCCGATGACTTCCACGGGTTATTTGAGTTTAAGCCACTCGAAAAAGGCTATGGTGTTACTATAGGTAACGCTCTTCGTAGAATTTTACTATCTTCTTTAGAAGGATATGCAATCACTAGTGTTAAAATCTCTGGTGTATTACATGAGTTTTCTGCTATTGATGGTGTAGTTGAGGATGTTTCCGAAATTATTTTAAACCTAAAGAAAATTAGATTTAAAAAAGCTCAGGAAATTCTTGAAAATAAAATCAATATCAAGGTTAAAGGACAAGAAGCCTTTACTGCTGGAGATATTGAAAAATTCACCCCGTATTTTGAAATCCTGAACCCAGATCTTGTAATTTGTCATTTAGATTCTTCAAAAGAATTAGAAGTGGAAATTATCGTAGAAAAAGGTCGTGGTTATGTGCCTGCTGATGAGCCAAGAAATAATGAATTGCCTTTCGGCCATATCGCTATTGATGCCATCCATACTCCAATTAAAAATGTGAAGTATAGCATAGAAAATACGCGTGTTGAACAAAAAACTGACTATGAGAAGTTAATTTTAGATATCGAATCTGATGGTTCTATCCATCCTGAAGATGCTCTAAAAGGTGCGGCTAATATCCTTATCCAGCACTTCATGCTTTTCTCTGATCAGACAATGACATTCGAAAATTCTAAATCAGAAGAAGATAATATCGTTGATGAAGAAATGCTTCATATGCGTAAATTATTGAAAACTTCTTTAGCAGATCTAGACCTTTCTGTTCGTGCTTACAACTGTTTAAAATCAGCTGATGTAAGAACTTTAGGAGAATTAGCTAGATTAGAAATCTCTGATATGATGAAGTTCCGTAATTTTGGTAAAAAATCTTTAACAGAATTAGAACAGTTAATCGAAGAAAAAGGGTTGACTTTCGGAATGGATGTTACAAAATATAGATTAGACGAAGATTAATAATTAATTAAAGTAATAGGTGATTTGTTGTAAAATAAATTAACCGCAGCCCCAAAGGCTTTTAACTTACGAAACAAATGAGACACGGAAAAAAAGTAAACCATTTAGGAAGAACTTCCTCACACAGACAAGCAATGTTATCAAACATGGCTAGTTCTTTAATTTTAAGTAAAAGAATTGAAACGACTGTTGCAAAGGCAAAAGAACTTAGAAAATATGTTGAGCCATTAATTACTCGTTCCAAGTCTGATAATACACATAATAGAAGAGTAGCCTTCTCTTACCTTCAAAACAAAGAGGCTATCAAAGAATTATTCGGAATAATTTCTGAAAAAGTGGCTGATCGTCCAGGAGGTTATACACGTATTATCAAATTAGGTAATCGTTTAGGTGATAATGCTGAAATTTGTTTTATTGAATTAGTTGATTTCAACGAAACAATGTTAGCAGCAGCTGAAAAATCTACAAAGACTAGAAGAAGTCGTAGAGGTAAATCAGCAGCTCCAAAGTCAGAAGAAGCTCCAGCAGCAGAAGTTGTTGAAGAAGCTCCAGCAGCAGAAGTTGTTGAAGAGGCTCCAACAGCAGAAGTAGTTGAAGAAGCTCCAGCAGCAGAAGTTGTTGAAGAGGCTCCAGCAGATGAAGCTCCTAAATCAGAAGAAACTAATTCTGAAGAAGAAAATGAAGAGAAAGCATAAGCATTCTTGAAATCTTTTTATAAATCGGGCTTCAGCTTTTTGGGTTGAAGCCCTTTTTTTAATATTTTTGTAAAACTTTTTTTTTCAATGAATATTCCCAATCAAAAAGCAGTCCTTTTATTAGCCGATGGAACTTTATTCCATGGTAAAGCCCTAGGAAAAATTGGTACCAATGGTGGTGAAATTTGTTTCAATACGGGTATGACGGGTTATCAAGAAATTTATACTGATCCTTCTTATTCAGGTCAAGTTATTGTTAATACAAATTCCCATATCGGAAATTATGGTGTTATGCCAAATATAGAATCTGAATCATCTAAAATTCAGATTTCAGGCATGGTATGTAACGAATTCTCTCCAATTGCCTCTAGACAAACTACTGAAATTTCCCTTCAAGAGTTTTTTGAAAATGAAGGAATTGTTGGAATTTATGGAGTAGATACCAGAGCGCTGGTGCGTCATATGAGAAAAAAAGGAGCGATGAATTGCATTATTTCATCTGAAATTTTTGACAAAGAAGAGCTTCAAAAGAAATTAGATAGTATTCCTTCCATGGAAGGTTTAGAACTTTCTTCTCGCGTTTCAACGAAAGAAGTTTACGAAGTAGGAGAAGAAAATGCTCAATTTAATGTTGCAGTTTTAGATCTTGGTGTAAAAAAATCTATTTTAGATAATTTCGCATCGAGAGGATGTAAATTGAAAGTGTATCCAGCCAAAACAAGCTTTGAAGATATTATGAAGTCTAATCCAGACGGATTCTTTGTGTCTAATGGCCCTGGTGATCCTTCTGTAATGGATTATGCCGTTGAAACTGTTTCTAAAATGGTAAATTCAGATAAACCTGTTTTTGGAATTTGTTTAGGACACCAAATTCTTTCTCAAACATGTGGATTATCTACCTATAAGATGCATAATGGTCATAGAGGTTTAAATCATCCTGTTAAAAATTTAATCACAGGAAAATCTGAAGTTACTTCTCAAAATCATGGATTTGCTGTTAAATTAGAGGATATCAATAATAATGAGAATGTTGAACTTACACATATTAATTTGAATGATAATACAGTGGAAGGAATTCGAATTAAAGGTAAAAAAGCATTTTCCGTTCAACATCATCCAGAAGCTGGTCCTGGCCCACATGACTCACGCTATTTATTTGATGATTTTATCAAATTATTCAATTAACTTTAAGGGCAATAGCCCTTTTTTTTATGCTGACCACGAATCAAAAATTAAGAGCCATTTTTAGTGGCTCTATTGGAAATTTAGTAGAATGGTACGACTGGTATACTTATTCCGTATTTTCTCTATATTTTGCACCTTTATTTTTCCCTTCAGAAAACCCCACCATAAGTTTATTAAATACTGCCGGAATTTTTGCAGTAGGATTTTTGGTTCGACCTATTGGAGGTTGGTTAATGGGAAGAATGGCTGATCGAAAAGGGCGTAAATTTGCTATGACTTTCTCTGTTTTATTAATGTCTTTTGGCTCTCTTTTGATTGCGATTCTTCCAACTTATCAATCAATCGGTTTTCTAGCACCTTTAGGTTTATTATTCGCTCGTTTAATCCAAGGATTAAGTGTTGGTGGAGAATATGGAACTTCTGCTACTTATTTAAGTGAAATGGCAGAACCAAGTAGGAGAGGATTTTACTCTAGCTTTCAATATGTTACTTTGATAGGGGGACAGTTATTAGCCCTAATTGTTCAAATAGTTTTACAGAAATTATTATTTAGTCCGGAGGAACTTACCAATTGGGCGTGGAGAATTCCTTTTTTCATAGGGGCGATTTTTGCTTTTTCTGCTTTATATCTTAGAGCTCATATGAAAGAATCTCCTATGTTTGCAGAATCTAAAAATAAAAATTTAGGCTCATTGAAAATTTTGATCAGATATCCAAAATCCTTTTTTTTAGTTTTTGGTTTAACAGCAGGTGGAACTGCAGCTTTTTATACCTATACTACCTATTTACAGAAATATTTAGTGAATACTCTTGGACTTTCAAAATCTGATTCAAGCACTTTAAGTTTTTTTAGTTTATTTATTTTCGCGGCTATTCAACCTTTGTTTGGACATCTATCTGATAAAATAGGGAGGAAGCCATTATTAATTGGATTTGGAATTTTGGGGACTTTGGGAACGGTTCCATTAATTTATGCGATAAATATTGCTAATTCGGAGTCGGAGATTTTCATTTGGATGTTAGTGGCATTAATTATTGTAAGCGGTTATACTTCAATTAATGCCATTGTTAAGGCAGAACTTTTTCCTACCTATATTAGGGCCTTGGGAGTAGGTTTTCCTTATGCCATTGCAGTGGCTATTTTTGGAGGCACTGCCGAATATTTTGCCCTATATTTTAAAAGTATTGAGAATGAATGGGGATATTATTGGTATGTTTCTGGATTGATATTTTTATCAACAATAGTATATGTTCTATTGCCGAATAATTTAAAAACAACCAAATTAAAATAGGCTTATTTTAACCCGAAGAGTTTATTATCCTTAATCTGTTTTGCTACAATTTTAGGAACTAATTCCTCCCAACCTTTTTGGTTATTTTTTATCATTTCCAAAACCTTATCAGTTTGGATATGTAAAAGGGATTCATCGTATTTTTTTATTTCAATCAGTTTATTATTGGCAGTTAAAAAATGGAATAAGCCTTCATGGTTAGTTCCTGGTTTAAAATCTTCTAATTTAAAGAGTTTCCCCTTGGTATCTAATGTAGGATAAAGGTATAATTGAATATTTCCTCCAAATAATTTTGAAAATGCATCTAAAATTCCTCCCTTTAAATGGGTATAATGCTCCTCTTCAAAAATATAAGATAAATTTGGCATACCCATAATTAGGGCCATTTTCAATTTGGTAAATTTAGACAGGAAGGCAACGAGTTTATAGTATTCTATGAAGTTTGAAATTAATACGGTTTGGCCCATGCTGCACAATAAATCTACTCTGTCTAGGAAGTCCTTTTCATTAATTTCGTCTTCCTGGCCTACATATAAGTTTTTTAAGGTTAATTCACTTAAAAGTATAATCTTGTTATCATCTACATCTGGCTCATTTTCAAATTGTTCAAGGCCAGATTTTATCATGTGGGTATAAACATTTGTGATCGGTCTAAACCGTCCTCTTACAGTTACTATATGTTTTTTAGAAAGGGCGTCGTATGGTTGCATAACGTTCCCATCTGGATCAAAAACTGCCGCCTCTGTAAATCCATACTTAACCAAATAAAGGGCCATTAATCTATTGTCTACCCCTTTGAAATCTGCTCCTTCAAATCGAATCATATTTATTTCAATTCTATCGGTAGATAAGTCGTCTAATAGCGAAAGCAAGATTTTTTCTGGATTATCTGGGGAGGTAAAACATGCATGAATTAAATTTACCCCTAATATTCCAATGGCTTGTTGTTGAAGTACATTTTCATTATCTAAAAGATTGACGTGAAATACTACATCGTTGAAGTTACCTCCAGGTATGGTTTGAAATCTTAGTCCAATCCATCCATGAGCGTCATTTGTCTTTTGGAAATTTAATGCGGAAATAGTATCTGCAAAAGCAAAAAATCGTTGATTAAGTGATTTTTCTTCTAAACGAACCTTTAAAAGTTTGAATTCTTTATTCAACATTTTCATCAGGCGGGATTCGCAAACATATTTACCTGATGCCTCTTCCCCATAAATTGCGTCGGAGAAGGTCATATCATAGGCTGAAATTGTTTTTGCAATCGTTCCAGAAGCTCCACCAGCTTTAAAAAAATTTGCTGCTACCTCCTGACCTGCTCCTATCTCAGCAAAGGATCCATAAATATCTTTTGTAAGATTTATTTGTAGCGCTTTTTGTTTAGTACCAATGGTTTTTGTGGCGGAATTCATTTGTTGATTTTTTACAAAATTATAAAAATTTCTTGTAAAATAGGGTTAAACCTGGCATTGCTTTTTCGCTGATAATACCAATTTGTAAATTATTCTCCTTTAAAACTTGTTTTAATATATCTGAAAAGAAAAAAGCAATACTACCAATAAAATGAATTTTATGGGATTTTGCCTCTGGATATTTTAAAATATATTCATCAATAAAGGCTTGAAAACTTTTTTTAATTATTGCATAGGATTGAGGATCTTTCCTATTATCAAATAAAAATTTTGAAAAACCGCCAAACCATCTATTCGGAAAAGGTTTTGAATAAGCATTTTCCAAAATAGTTTCTCTGTTTATTATCCCGAATCTATTTTCAAATTTTTCCTTTAATTCTGTTGAAAGATGGTTTTTAAAATAATCCATTATCAAAAGTTTCCCTAAATGACCACCAGAACCCTCATCTCCCAACCAAAAACCAAGGGTGGGTATCTGAGATTCTATAATTTTTCCATTAAAAAAACCAGAATTTGAACCTGTACCTAGAATGGCAATTATCCCTTTTTCTTCACCAAGATTTGCAATTGCAGAACCTAATAAATCATTTTCAATCCTAATTTCTGAATTTGGAAAATATTTAATTAACCAGCCTTTTATGATATCTTTTTTTTCATTGGAGCTAATTCCAGTACCAAAATAGACTATATTTGAAGGTGAAAATTCAGAGGTTATTTTACGGATTATTTCAATTTGTGCATGGTCTATTTCCTGAAGGTTTTGATAATGTGGATTAATCCCTTCAGAATAAAAGTCTATAGGTTTTTCGTTCATGGCTATCACCATTCTCCAATTCGTATTGGTGGATCCACTTTCAATTATTAAAATCATACACTTAGTTTTCCAATGATATTAAATTTTTCAAATACTTTTTCTGTATGTGGAGCATCTTTTAATTCTTCCGTTAGGTCTTGACCAGCCCAATGTTCATAATGTTTCCCATTTTTCCAAAGGCGAGAATTCCCAACATCGTAAATATTCCCTTCAAAAGCTATCCAAATTTCAGGCCTATCTTGTCCATTTCTTAGGGCTAATTGGGATTTTGTATATGTATTCATACATAATAAATTTAAAATTATTTTTTAAATTAAATATTATTAAACATATTTATATTCGAATTTAAAAAATAAAATCATGAGGGTTCTAAAATCATTTATGTTTATTATTTCTTTATCACTATTGATTAGCTGCGGAGGCGGTGGAACAGGAGGAAGTGGAGGAGGAGGAAATGTGACACCAGAGCCAACCTTGGCTGATTTAGTTAAAAAATCCTGGACAGTTTCCAGTGCATCTTGGGATGGAACAGTTCAATTTTCATCGACTGCATCAACCAATGAGGTATCTGGTTATTCAGCATATAAATTAGATTTGAGTACTTCTGGGTCTGTTAAATTAACCGAATTTAATGGAGATGCCTTTACAGGTTCTTATTCCTTGAGTGCAGATGGATCACAATTATTATTGACAGGCCTAACATCTTCTAATGGTGCTCCTAGTGGAACGAACGGTAATCTTACATTTAAAATTGTGACAAAACCGACAAAAACAAGTTCAACCATGACTATCGAAACAACGGCAGCCTATATTAAGGCTTCTAACAAAGTGGTTAAATTAGATCTTAAATAAGATTTTTAATTTTTATTAATGAGTGAAAGAACTGAAATTGGAGAGTTAGGAGAATTTGGATTAATTAAACGAATTCAAGAAAAATTTCTAGTAAAAAATAAAGAAACCATATTAGGGATTGGAGATGATGCTTCAATTCTTAATTTTGAGGAATCAATAGTGATAAGTTCAGAACTATTTTCTGAAGGAATTGATTTTGATTTATCGTATACACCTTTAAAGCATTTAGGGTATAAAATTGTTTCAGCAAGTGTTTCAGATATTGCTGCAATGAATGCTTTTCCAAAACAACTATTGGTTAATCTCGGACTTAGTAATCGAATATCAGTTGAGGCAGTGGATGAATTGTATGAAGGGATACAAGCAGCATGTGATGATTATGGGATAGATTTAGTTGGTGGAGATATACGGGCTTCAGTTGCTGGTTTAGTAATTTCGACAACTTGCACTGGGGCGAATAAACCTAAAAACCTTGTAAAAAGATCTGGTGCAAAGGCAAATGATATCATTTGTGTAACAGGAGATTTGGGTGCAGCAGTATTGGGACTTATGGTTTTGGAAAGGGAAAAGGAAGTATTTAAGGCTAATCCTAATTCTAACCCTGAAATGGATCAGTTTTCTTATGTTGTTGAAAGACATCTTATGCCGAAAGCTAGATTAGATATTATTCATGAACTGAAGGATAAAAAAATAGTACCTACCTCTATGATAGATTGTACGGATGGTTTAGCTTCCGATCTAATTCATTTAAGTAATGCAAATAATTTAGGAGTAAGAATATTTGAAAAAAATCTTCCAATCGAAGATGCAACCTATTTGGCAGCCACTGATTTAAATTTTAGTCCAATTACTGCAGCTTTAAACGGAGGGGAGGATTATGAACTTATTTTTACAATAAATCAAAAGGATTTTGATTCAATAAAAACTCATTTGGATATTAGTCCAATAGGTTTTATGGTTGAAAATTCTCAAGAAAAATCTTTGGTTTTAAAATCCGAACAAATAGTAAAATTGACAGCTCCGGGATTCAGTAAGGAGATGCGTTAATTTAAGTGATTATATGTAAAATATAGTTTTTTAATATTAATTCATATTAATTTTTGTAATTTTGTTAAGAAAATTGCAAGAACTATATGTTTGAATATTCAAAATTTACAGATAAGTTTATATCAAAATGGTTGGTATTCTTTATTGATATTTTCATTGTTACAATTTCATTATTTTTTGCTACAATTATTT
>JBJOIA010000068.1:0-9135 GCA_046047395.1 Bacteroidota bacterium
AGTAAATATTAAAAAATGGGAATCATTAAAAATTAATAATTACCAATTTGAATACACTCATAATTGTTTTTGTTCCGAGGAATATCGAGGACCTTTTAAAATAGAAGTAAAAAATGGGGAGGTGTTTTCCGTTAATGGGGTATTAGGAAATGGAAATTCATGGGTTCAATTACCAACTATAGATTCACTATTCCAGTTTGTTGAAAAATCACAATTAGGTAATTATGAAACCCTGACCGTCAAATACGATCCAAATTATGGGTTTCCAACTGATTTTTGGATTGACCCTAATAAAATGATTGCTGATGAGGAATTTGGGTTTAGTCTTTCTAATTTTCAAAAAAAATAATATATTTAAGAATTAAATAAAACCTAATAATATGTCAAATCAATCCCGTAGAGATTTTGTTAAAAAAGCGGCAATTGCTGCAGGTGCATTTTATATTGTACCACGTCATGTATTAGGAAAGGGACATATCGCCCCTTCCGATAAACTAAATATCCTTGGTGTTGGAGGTGGAGGAAAAGGTTATGGAGATATCATGAGTTCTTACAAAGGTGGAGCAGAGAATATTGTTGGAGTGGTTGATGTTGATGATCGTCAGCTTGGAAGAATTAAAGAAAAGCTTCCATCTGGAACGCAATACTATAAAGATTTTAGAGTAGCCTTAGATAAATTAGGTAGTTCAGTTGATGCAGTTATTGTTTCTACTCCAGATAATACCCATGCAACAATTGCAATGGAATCTATGGGTAGAGGAAAGCATGTTTATGTACAAAAACCTTTGACTCATGATATATATGAGGCAAGAATGTTAACTGAGAAGGCTCGTCAAATGAAGGTTGTTACCCAAATGGGAAATCAAGGAGCTTCAAATGATGGGGTTCGTCAAATGATAGAATGGTTTGATGATGGGATTATAGGAACTGTAAATGAAGTAAGAGTATGGACGAATCGTCCGGTATGGCCACAAGGAATTCCTTATCCAAGGGAAGCTCAACCCGTACCAAAAGAATTGGACTGGGACTTATGGTTAGGTCCAGCTCCGTATAGAGAATATAATTCTGCTTTGCTACCATTTAAATGGAGAGGCTGGTGGGATTATGGTACAGGTGCTCTAGGAGATATGGGTTGTCATTTATTGGATGCTCCTTTCCAAGTATTAGGAATTAGAGATGCAAAAGATGTTGAATGTTCTGTTGGAGCAGTATTTTTAAAAGACTGGACTCCTGAGTGGATTCCAGAGGGCTGTCCTCCATCTTCTATGGTGACATTAAATTATGGTGCTTCAGAAAGAAATAAATCGAATGTTAAATTAACATGGTATGATGGTGGACTAAGAGCACCACATCCTGAAGGTATTCCTTCCTCAGAAATAATTGGAGAAGAAGATGGTTCAAATGGTGTAATTTTGATGGGATCTAAAGGTATCATGACTTGCGCTACTTATTCAATTGATCCAAAGGTTTATATTGATGGTAAGAGGGTACCAAACCAAGATTTGCCAAATAAAATTAAAATTCCTAGAGTGAAAGATGGTAGCGGAGGGCATAATTATCAATGGGTTGAGGCATGTAAGGCTGGATTTGGAAATATGAATGTGAGTTCTCCATTTGATTATGCCGGCCCATTTACCGAATCCGTATTAATGGGTAATTTGGCTATTCGTTCTTATATGCTTAGAGAAAATAATGATCCAAAAGGGAAATTTATTGGTCGACAAAAATTATTATGGGATGCAAAAAATATGCGCATAACGAATTTTGAGCCTGCCAATCAGTTTGTAAAAAGAGAATATAGAGAAGGTTGGAAATTATAATGAATTTAAATTTTAAAAATACAGATTCGGTTTTTACTGAATTAGAAAAATATATTCTAGAGCAAAATTTTTCAATAGATAGATTTGATTTTAATCGTCCTTGGGGTGGCTTCTTCGTTTTGAAAGAAGAAGATGCCCCAAGCTTTGCTCAAAAATATTTTCCTGAATTAGATTTTAATAAAATTCAGATTACGAATAAATTAAGTCCAAAATTTTTGGTTGTTTTTCCCCAAAAACGACTTTCGTGGCAATACCATTTTCGTAGAGCAGAAATTTGGAAAGTGATTCAGGGCCCAGTAAAAGTTGGGATTTCTGAGACAGACCAAGAAGAGGAACCACAAACCTTTCACGTAGGAGATACAATATCTTTGTATCAAGGACAAAGACATCGTCTTATTGGAGATAATCTCATTGGAATTGTTGCTGAAATATGGCAGCATACGGATGAAAACTCCCCAAGCGACGAAGATGATATTGTCCGATTACAAGACGATTTCGGTCGTTAATATAAAAATAATACAAAAAACTTTGAAACATTTTAAAGTTTCCATAGTTTTGCATTCTAGATAATTAAACTAGATTGGAAAATAGGATTCTTGAAATAGGGACAAAATTATTCTTTCGTTACGGTATAAAAACTGTTACGATGGACGATATTGCGTCTGAATTAGGGATTTCTAAAAAAACAATCTATCAACATTATCCAGATAAGAATACCTTGATCACCGAGGTAGTTGCAAACTTCATTAATCAGGACAAGGAAAAGTTCAAATTAGTAGAATCCAAATTTTCAGGAATTTTAGAAAGGATGGTCGGCTATTTTGATTCCATGAAAATCTTTTTGAAAGATGTTAACCCCAAATTATTATTTGAGATTGAAAAATATCATCCTGAGGCGTATAAAATATTCCGTGAATATAAGGAAACTTTTCTTTATCAAAAATTGGTTAATGATTTGAAGGAAGGGGTACAATCTGGAATATTTAGAAAAAATATTCCGATTCTTGAAATTGCTAAAATTCGTTTAACGGAAGTAGAATTAATTTTTAATCCTGATTTTAATGAGGGGTCTGAATTATCTTGGTTGGAATTACATGAAACTTTTCAAGAATACTTTATTCATGGAATTGCTACAGAAAAGGGGTTAGAAAAATATAGAGAATTAACATTAAAAAATAAATAATATGATCCGCCTAAGAAATGTATTAATGATTGGTTGGGTATTAATTGCTAATCAGGTTCTTGCACAGAAGTATTCTGTTCAAGAGGCAATTGATTTTGCAGTTTCCCATCAAATTTCTGTGAAGAACTCAGAATTGGATGTATCCTCAGCAGATGCAAAAATTAAAGAAATTTTATCAACTGGTTTACCTCAAATTAATTCTAATTTGATGTATAATAAGAATTTGATTATACAGAAAGCATTTGTTCCTGCAAATATTTTTAACCCTAATGCAAAAGAAGGGGAGGTTGCAGAATTAGCATTTGGAGTAAAGAATTTGGCAAATGCAAGTGTTGGATTAAGTCAGCTTTTGTTTGATGGCTCCTATTTAATTGGTTTAAAGGCTTCTTCAGTATACAAGGAATTAGCAGTTAAAAACTATAAAGCTAGTAAAATTACAGTTGCGGAGAATGTTTCTAAGGCCTATTATGTTGTTTTGGTAAGTCGCAAACAGTTGGAATTAATGAAATTCAATCTTGAACGTTTGGAAAAATTATATTCAGACACAAAAGCAATGTTTGAACAAGGCTTTGTGGAGAAAATTGATGTTCAGCGTATTGAGGTTCAATTAGATAATTTAAAATCAGAAACTGAAAATGTTTCTAGATCACAAGCATTGGGAGAAGTTTTATTGAAATTCCAAATGGGGTATCCTTTAGATGAACAAATTGTTCTTACGGATAATTTAGAGGGTGTTCAGTCTGAATTTATGGAAGAAATCTCAAGTCCATTCGATATTAATAATCGTATTGAGTATTCAATTTTAAAAACCCAGGAGAATTTAGCTGAACTAAATATAAAGAATTTTAAAGCAGGTTATTTGCCAAGATTATCTCTTAATACGAATTATGGATATAATACTGGTAGAATAAATGCGAGGGATATTTTTACTGAAAAATGGTTTAATAATGCTGCAATAGGAGTTAGTTTACAAATTCCAATTTTCGATGGATTCAATAAAAAATATAAAATTGTTCAAGCGAATAATGATTTGAAAAAGGTCCGTCAAAGTTTTAGCCTTTTAGAGAGTTCAATTGAATTAGAAAGAAAACAAGCAAATGTAAATTTAGAAAATGCGGTTTCTAATTTAAGACAGCAAAAAGGAAATTTAGATTTAGCAAATGAAATCTTTGCTGTTTCTCAAGAAAAATATCAAGAAGGTGTTGGCTCAAATTTAGAAGTTCTAAATGCGCAAGCATCTGTGAAAGAATCTCAAACAAATTATTTTTCTGCTTTATATAATGCCCTTATAGCTAAGGTTAGTTTAGAAAAAGCGAATGGTACACTTTACAACGAATAGAAATATTTAAAAAATAAAAATGAAAAAGTTTTCAATCATCCTAAGTAGTATTTTACTTTTTGCAGCATGTTCTCAAGAGGTAGATAAGAATCAAGAATTGGCAGAATTAAAGGTTCAAGCACAAGAGATTCAATTAAAAATTAAGCAATTAGAAAGTGAAATAGGGAATACTAGTTCCAATTCTGTAGAAAAGGTGGTTCCTGTTGTGGTTTCTCCATTAAGTCCTTTAGACTTTAAACATATGATAGAATCCCAAGGAATGGTAGAGGCAGAGAATTCAGTTCTAATCTCACCAAAAGCTCCAGGTTCAATTGTCACGCTTAAAATCAAAGAAGGTGACTATGTTAAAAAAGGTCAGATTGTGGCAATTATTGATAATAAATTGGTTCGTGAACAATTAGCAGAACTAAAATATCAATTGGATGTTGCAAAGGTAGTTTATGATAAGCAAAAAGCTCTTTGGGACCAAAAAATAGGCACTGAAATCCAATTTATAAATGCAAAGGCAAGTTTTGAATCATTAAGTAAGCGTATTTCAACCCTAAATGCTCAATTAGATTTATATAACGTAATTGCTCCTATTTCTGGGGTAATTGAGAGAGTTAATCAAAAAGAAGGAGAAATTGCTTCTCCAGGTATGCCAATTGCTCAGGTAATTAATCTGAACAATCTAAAGGTTGTATCGCATGTTTCAGATACCTTTTTGGGTACGGTAAATAAAGGAGATGAAGTTGTTATGAATTTTCCAGATATCAATAAGGAAATGAAAGGTAGAATATCTTTTGTTGGAAATTTGGTGAACCCTGCAACGAGAACTTTTGATATTGAAGTGAGTATTCCAAGTTCAAATCAATTTCATCCAAATCAATATGCGGTTGTGAAAATCAATGATATTACCTTAAATAAGGCTTTGGTAATCGACCAAAATTTAGTTCAAATTACAGAAAAAGGGAATTTGATTTATGTGGCAGAACAAAA
Organism: Bacteroidota bacterium; assembly: GCA_046047395.1. Taxonomy (GTDB): domain Bacteria; phylum Bacteroidota; class Bacteroidia; order Cytophagales; family Spirosomataceae; genus CAZVFE01. The sequence continues at coordinate 5,321 of JBJOIA010000068.1, forward strand.
AGATGGTAAGAATATTGCGATCTCTAAACAGGTAGAATTAGGATTATCTTATAATGGACAAGTTGAGATAAAATCTGGTTTAGAACCTGGAGACCAAATCATTACTACAGGTTACCAAGATGTAGTAGATGGTACTCAAATTTCATTTTAATTCAATTCGCTTAAGTAGAAAAAATTATGGAGAATAATGAAAATAAAAAAGGTGGATTGATATATAATATGGTTGCATGGTTGACAAGCAATCGGACTACGGTATATTTATTTACTTTTATTGTATTATTAGCGGGATTTTCGATTTATCGTTCCCTGCCAAAAGAACAGTTTCCTGATATTGTTGTACCCCAAATGTATGTACAAACAGTATATGCTGGAGCAACTCCAGTAGATATAGAAAATACCATTACCAAACCAATTGAAAAACAATTAAAAGGGGTGAATGGGATTAAGCGAGTGACTTCGAATTCCCTTCAAGATGTTTCAGTCATTCTAGTTGAATTCAATACGGATGTTGAGGTTCCTGTTGCAAAGCAAAAAACACAAGACGCGGTTGACAAATCTATTCCAGATTTACCAACTGATTTAACTCAACAGCCAACCGTAACTGAAGTAAGTTTCTCTGAATTTCCAATCATGAATATCAATATTTCAGGGAATTTTCCTTTGAATAAATTGAAGAAATTTGCAGAAGATTTACAAGATGAAATAGAATCTCTATCAGAAATTAATCGGGTTGATATTGTTGGAGCATTGAATAGAGAGATTCAAATCAATGTAGATATCAATAAAATGAAGTCTTATGGTTTGACATTCTATGATATTCAGACCGTTGTTCAAAATGAAAATATTAATATTTCTGGCGGGGATTTATCCGTAAATGGAGTAAGAAGATCCATTAGATTGGCTTCAGAATTTAAATCTATTCCCCAAATTCAAAATTTAATTGTACGTTCGGGCACAGGGGCGGTTGTTCGTTTAGGGGATATAGCTGATGTGAAAGATGGATTCGAAGAGCAACAAGATTTTGCTAGACTAAATAATAAATCAGTAATTACCTTAAATATCATTAAACGTTCAGGTGCCAATTTAGTGGAGGCATCGGATAAGATTCAGGAAATTATTGGGGAATATAAGGAAAATGTTTTCCCTAGTGGTTTAGATGTTTCTGTTACAGCAGACCAGTCTGAAAGAACCCGTTCTGATTTAGCAGATTTGGTTTCAACCGTTGTATTGGGATTCGTATTTGTGGTAATTGTTTTAATGTTCTTTATGGGTGTTAGAGATGCAATTTTCGTTGCATTATCGGTTCCTTTATCTGCATTATTGGCATTTTTATTCATGCCCCAATTAGATTTTACGCTAAATACCATCGTCTTATTTGCCTTTTTATTGGGACTTGGAATTGTTGTGGATGATGCAATCGTGGTAATTGAAAACTCCCATCGTATTTTCAATACGAATAAAAAATTAAGTATTGTGGAGGCGGTAAAAACCGCTGCTTCAGAGGTTTTTGCTCCAGTATTATCAGGAACATTGACCACCATCTCTCCGTTTTTGCCATTATTGTTCTGGCCAGGAATAGTGGGTGAATTCATGAAATTCCTACCTATTACCTTAATTTTGACTCTTTTTGCTTCCTTATTTGTGGCATATGTTATGAATCCTGTATTTGCCGTAACTTTTATGAAGCGCCAAGAGGAAGAACTAGAGGAAGGAAGAAATCCTACCTTTAAGGCTATCAAAAGACCTTTAATCATTATGGTAATTATTGCCTTATTGGCTTATTTATTAGGATCAGCTTCAGGAAATATTGGTTATGGAAATTTCATGGTCTTGATAATTGGATTATATTTATCCAATCATTATTTCATTACACCAAAATTAATTATTCCATTCCAGGAATCAGTATTACCGCGTTTTAAGAATGCCTATAGAAATTTAATTAGAAGCGTTTTAATCAAGAGAAATGCAATATTGGTGGTAATTGGAGCTTTCGGATTATTAATTTTCTCCTTTGTATTTGTTGGGATTGTCAAACCAAAGGTGATTTTCTTCCCTTCTGGTGATCCGGATTATATTTATATGTATAATAAATTGCCAATAGGTACAGATGCTCGTGTTACAGATTCAGTTACAAAGCAAATTGAGGCTCGTGTTTTTGATTTCTTAGAAAAAGAGAATTTAAGGCCAATTGTTAATTCAGTTATTTCCAATGTTGGTAAGAATGCGGGTGATCCAATGAAACCAGATCGTACTGCTACTCCACATAAGTCTAAAGTGACTATTGCTTTTGAAAAAGTGAATTTACGAAACGGGATTTCTACCCAAGAGGTATTGGATAAATTACAAAAAGATTTCATTGCAAATCCAATTCCTGGCTTAGAGATGTCTATTGAGCGTGAACGTAATGGGCCTCCAACGGGTAAACCAGTGACAATAGAAATTGCTGGGGATGATTTCAAGACCTTATTAGAATTGGAGAAAAAAGTTCGTGAAGAAATTAATCTTTCAGGTATTGAAGGAATTCAAGAATTAAAGTCTGATTTAATTACGAATAAGCCCGAAATCATTATTGATGTAGATAGAACAAAGGCCTCTAGAGAGGGTATTTCCTCTGCTACCGTAGCCATGGCTATTCGTACGGCCTTATTTGGTTCTGAAGTTTCCAAATTTAGAGATTTGAAGGATGAGTATCCAATTCAATTGAGATTGAAAGAGGAGAATCGCTCTCAAATAAATCGTTTATTATCTATGAATATTACTTTCCGTGATATGAACATGGGGGGAGTATTGCGCCAGGTGCCAATAAATTCTGTAGCGGATATTTATTATACTACCACCTTCTCTCAAATCAATCGTAAAAACAATGAACGTTTAGTGACATTATCTTCGGATGTTTTACAAGGATATAATGCCAATGCGATAGTCCAAGAATTGACAAGTCTATTTCAAACTATGGATGTACCAGGAGGATACACAATCCGTATGGGAGGAGAGCAAGAGGATCAAAAAGAATCCATGGAATTCTTGTCGGGAGCATTTATTGCTGCTTTAGTATTAATTTTCTTAATCTTAGCAACGCAATTTAATTCAATAATAAAGCCTTTTATAATTTTTGGAACAATCGTATTATCCTTGATTGGGGTATTCTTAGGTTTTGGAATTTTTGGAATGGATTTTTCAGTAGTCATGTCTGGAGTTGGTATTATTGCCTTAGCCGGAATTGTAGTGAAAAATGGAATTTTATTGATTGAATTCATTGAAGAATTACGTTTTAAAAGAGGGATGGATTTGAAAGAGGCCATTATTGAAGCGGGAGGTATCCGTCTTACGCCAGTATTGTTAACTGCTTCATCAGCCGTTTTAGGATTAATTCCATTAGCATTAGGATTAAGTATTAATTTTGAAACTTTATTCACCGAGCTAGATCCTCAAATTTTCTTTGGAGCTGAATCTTCTGTTTTCTGGGAAATTTTAGCATGGACAATCATCTTCGGCTTGACATTTTCAACCATACTGACCTTGGTGGTAGTACCATGTATGTATTATGTAATTGAGAAATTGAAATTGAGAATTCAAAAAAGATGACTTTAGATAAAATAACCATTCAAGCAGAGGTAGCAGTAGAAAAGTCAAAATTATGGGATTATTATACACTACCTGAACATATAATAAATTGGAATTTTGCGGACCCATCATGGCATTGCCCAAGGGCTTCCAATAATATGATTATTGGAGGTGAATATAATGCAAGAATGGAGGCGAAAGACGGAAGTTTTGGATTTGACTTTATCGCTTATTATTCTGAAATCAATCCG
>JBJOIA010000069.1:0-25873 GCA_046047395.1 Bacteroidota bacterium
CACAGCACCACCAAAAACACCTGAATGTAAATCCCTGTTAGCGCCAATTAACTTAACTTCAAAATAAGACAAACCTCTTAAACCTGTCTCCACAGATGGTATATCATTTGCAACAATTGCAGTATCTGAAATTAAGATAATATCGGCTTGGAGTTTGTTTTTATTGGCTGAAACAAAATCTCCTAGATTTGGAGAACCTATTTCTTCTTCCCCTTCAATCATAAATTTCACATTACAATCAAGGGAATTGGTTTCTAGCATAGACTCAACAGCCTTTAAATGCATAAACATCTGACCCTTATCATCACAGGCGCCTCTGGCATAAATTTTACCATTCTTGATTAAAGGCTCAAAAGGAGGAGAATCCCAAAGATTCAAGGGATCCACAGGCTGAACATCATAATGTCCATAAACCAATATGGTTGGCAAATTCGGGTCTATTATTTTTTCTCCATATACAACAGGAAAGCCTTTCGTTTGAATTATTTCAACCTTATCTATACCGATTGAATTCATAGAATTCTTGATCCATTCTGCAGTATCAAACATGGCATTCCGACAAGAGGAATCAGCGGAAATAGAAGGAATCTTTAAAAGCTCAATTAATTCGTTTAAAAAACGATCTTTATTTTTTTCTAGGTATTCTTGGGCTATCATGATGAAATCTTGTTTTATACAAAGATAAACAATTCATCAAGAATTGGAATTTTTCTTTTTTGGAATAAAATACATTTTGGATTCTTTACCTTCACGAATTCTAACGATATTCTTTCGATGAGTATAAATGACCAAAAACATAACAAAAATTCCGAAATAAATTAAGGTTTTAGTAGATTCTCCGAAATAGCCAGACATTAATATGGCTGGAAATGCCACAGCGCCTAACATGGCGCTGAGCGATACATAATGAGATATTAAGAAAACGATTAAAAACACAGAAGTAGTTGCTAAGGCAACCAATGGATTCAAACATAAGACCATCCCCACTAAGGTTGCGACACCCTTTCCCCCTCTAAAATCTGCAAATATGGGCAATAAATGACCAATAATAGCCAAAAGGCCAAAGAGGATTTGCAATGAAATTGCCTCCTCCGGATTTAATTCATAAAATCTTGATACTAATACGGCAAAATACGTGGCCAAGAATCCTTTCCCAGCATCTAGAATTAAAACAATTGTACCTGCCTTTTTCCCAAAAACACGAAAGGTATTTGTAGCTCCTGCATTTCCACTTCCTTGTGTACGAATATCTACTCCGAAGACCTTAACACCATACCAAATAGCAGAGGGAATTGAGCCAAGGAAATAAGAAACAATACAAAAAATAGCAACTACAACCTGAAAGGTCATACAATAATGGTTTGATTAACAGTCGAATATATTTCCAAAATCCAAGGTTTCAAAACAATTACAAAAAATTCTTGAAATCTTTAAATTTTAAACTTTATTAAATACAATTTTATTCAATAATCACTTGCTTCTTTAGAAAGATTTTAAATTTCTCCAATGCTCGGGCGCGATGAGCGATTGTATTTTTTTCTGCAAGACTCATTTCTCCAAAGGTTTTTTCAAAACCCTCAGGAATAAAAATTGGATCATATCCAAAGCCCTGATTTCCTCTTTTATTTGAAATAATTCTCCCCTTTATTTCTCCTTCAAATTGATGAAATTCTCCCTTAAAATGAAAGGTAAGAACCGTTACAAATCTGGCATTTTTATTTTCTAAATCTCGAAGATTATCAAGGAGTAAATTCATGTTTTTCTGGTCATCCTTTTCCTCCCCAGCATAGCGGGCAGAAAAGACCCCTGGAGCCCCATTTAAAGCTTCAACCTCTAATCCTGAATCATCTGCCAAACAAGGTAAATCAAATTTATTAGCTAAATATTGGGCTTTCAACAAAGAGTTTTCAGATAAGGTTTGTCCGGTTTCGGGAATATCCTCCTCAATTCCCATTTCCGACATAGAAATTAATTCAACTTTAAAATCCAAGAATGCATTAATTTCTTCAATTTTATGTTGGTTCTGACTTGCAATAAGAATTTTCATGAATTATTCTCCTGATTTCACCTCTGCCTCAAAATACAACCAAGAATAACCTGGGATTACGGGTTGAGAACCAGCTGCTCCATATGCTTGATCATAAGGAATGATAAATTTAGCTTTTTCTCCAACATTCATTAGTTTTAAAGCCTCCTCAAACCCTGGAATTAATCCTGATACATTTAGAGTAAAAACGGCAGAATCTCCCTGGTCAAAAATGGCATCATAAGTTGTTCCACCATTTCCATCATCTTTATAAAATGGATAACCTAATTTACCTGTATAGGAAACTGCCACCTTTGCAAGAGATTTTACAGCCTTACTCGTATCGTTTTTCAGAATTTTTTGAAAGACTAGTTTGGTTGCTGTTGTGGTATCTAATGAATTATTAAATCCATTATCCAATTTAATTTGAGCTAATTGATCAGCTTGGTTTAATACATCCACTGCATAAATATCTAATTTTAAAACAGTATAAGCAGGAATATTTCCAACTGAATTACCACCAAATCCTAAATTAGATGGTAAAATAAAGCTTGCTTTATCACCACCGCGCATCTTAGAAATAGGAAGGGTAAAAATTGAATCATAAACTCCTCCATAAATAAATGAATTATATTTTCCAGTGCTTTCTGCTAATTCATAATATTTTGTACCCTGGAGATCTGAAATGGTATAATAAAACTTAGTTAAATGTCCTAAAGTATCCGCCTTTTTTCCAGTTCCATTAGTCAGAATTGCAAAATACATCCCAGTTCCAAGAGAATCTTCCTTATATTCCATATGTTCTCCTACATAGGTATCAATTTGAGCCTTATTTGCAGCATAGGGATTATCTGGATTTTTCAAACAAGAGGTACTAATTAAACCAATTAGGATAAAAATCGAAAATATACTAAAATTTCTTTTCATTGGGCGAATATTTTATTTTACATTAACCAACTCTACTTCAAAAACCAGGGGCGCGAAACTTGGAATATTAGGGGAAGAACCTCTTTCTCCATACCCTAAAGTAGACGGAAAAATAGCAATACCTCTTTCTCCTAATAACATATGCTCTACTGCATAGGCAAATCCATCTACTAAGCCTGCATTACCTACCACATGTTTTAGCGTGTCTGTTTTGAACATATTACCATCGAAGGTATAATCAGACAAAAACTTTCCGGTATATTTAATCCCTAGGTTTTTTCCACTTGTTAAGGAATCTCCTGTGCCAGATTTTAATTGAATATAATGATAACCATTTGAAAAAGATTTGGTCACTGAATATCCTTTTTTGGCAATATATTCCTTAATTTTATCAATTTCACTTTTAATGACAAGGGATTTGATCGTAATTTTTGTAGGAGTATAGGCTGGCAAATCAGGAAGATTTTGAGAGGTTCCTGGCATACACATTACAGCAGTTTCTCCCTCCTTCATCAATGGAATTAATTTAGTAAAAATGGGATTAGCAAATCCATAACGGTAGGTTAATGGCTCTCCATCAGTTAATAATCCTGTACTATCTAATATTTTTCCATTAACAAGATTTGAAATTTCATATCGAATAATTAAAGAATCGCCTTTGGATACTACCTCTCCTCCTCCATTATTTTTTGTAATGGCATAATAAGAACCATCACTTAAAATAGTGGGTGATTTACCAATCGATGAAAAATAATTCATGATTAAACTTTGGTTATCTGCTTTTCTTAAGTCTTCCTCCAACTGAATATTCGAAAGACATGAACTTAAAACAAAGCCAGCCAAGATAATCCAGAATCCAAATTTTATATTACGCATAATCTTTAATAATTCTATTATAAAACGAAATCCTAAAATATTTATTTTTTACTGTGGATTTCAATTTCAAATACTAAAGCTGAATTTCCAGGAATTGGTCCACGTGTTTCTTCGCCATATCCAATTTCAGAAGGAATAACAACGGTTCCTTTACCTCCAACTTTAATTACTTCTAGAGCCTCATTAAAACCAGGAATCATTTGTCCCATTGGCATATCAACTTTTTCTCCCTGATCAAAAACTTTACCGTCTAAGAACATTCCTTTATAGGTAGCAATATAGGATGATCCTTCAACCGGCTTTTCTCCTGTTCCTTGTTTTTCAATAGAATATCTTAAACCAGAGGCAGTCTTATTAAATTTCTTGCCTGATTGATCAATAAATTTCTGAATATCCGCAGGTTGTGTTTCCTTTCTCGCAATTGCATCTTTTGCAGCTTGCTCTTGTTCTTTCTTTACTTCTGCATCATATTCTTCCTTAGTTTGCTTAGAAATAATCTTTACAACATATTGCAAATCTGTTCCTGACTTTAAAAATTCTGGTAATGGTTCCGGAGACATTGCCATTAAGCTATCAATAGGTACAAAAATTGTTGCGCTATCCCCCACAGATAATAATCTTAATCCCATATCAAATGTACCTTTAAATTGTCCGGGAACATCATTAGCACGAATTAAAGCTCTTCCTGGTCTTCCTTGATCTCTTGAATCCTGAAGTATTGAATCTTTATGATTTTTGATTACTACATCGAAAGAAACGATATCTCCATCTTGTAATTTTACTGCATTTTCATCATGGCTATGAACCTGAATTTTCACACCATCGATTATTTCGTATTTTTGGTTTTCACAAGCCGTCGATAATGCTGAGATTAAGGCAAGGCCAATTAGTTTTTTGTTCATTGTATTTTTATTTATTTTTTAGTCAATCGTAAAATTTTTAATTTTTTCACTTTGCAAAGGTAATACTTCCTTTAGAAATTCAAAGGCCTGTTCTAGACTCATATTTTTTAATTTTCCACCGGAAGCATTTGGATGACCTCCTCCGCTAAAATGAGCGGCTGCGAATTCATGTACTTCAAATCCTTTTACGGAGCGGAAGGAAAATTTTACCCCTGAAGGTTCTTCTTTTAAAAAAATGGTCCAAATACATTCCTTTATTTTCAATCCATAATTTACTAAGCCTTCTGTATCCCCAGGTTTTAAACCATATTTTTGCTGTCTTTCATAGCTTAATAATATGACAGAAAGTTTATAATCAGGCAAAATATGTAAATGGTTATAAAGTGTTTCTCCCAAAAATTTCAAGCTTTCAAAACGAGCTGAATCCTCTATTTTTCGATGAATTCTATTGAAATCAATTCCCGTTTCGATCAATTCAGCAGCAATTTTATGAATTCCTGCAGTGGTAGAAGGATGTCTGAATGACCCTGTATCCGTCATGATACCTAAATATAAAGGTTCAGCAATGGATTGGTCTATTTGATCTTTTTCACCTAAATCACTTATCCAACGAAAAATTAACTCGCAAGTTGCTGCGGCGGTTTCATCATGATAATAATAATCTGCAAAATTTTCAGGATGCTGATGGTGATCAATACAGATTTTTTTAGCAGTTGAGCTACGTATTAAATCTTGCATTGCCTCAGATCTTTTTAAATGGGAAAAATCTAAACAAAATATATAATCTAAACCTTCCCATTGAATTTTTGAGGAATCCGACTCAAAATTAAGAATTTCATCTACATTTTGGGGGAATTTCAAGTAATCTGGAACCGCAGACGGAGATACCATTTGAACCCTCAATCCCTTTTTTCTAAGAAATAATCCACAAGAAAGGATGGAACCAATTGCATCCCCATCCGGACTATGATGAGCAAGAATTAATACGGATTGATTTTTTTCAAATTGTAAACCTGATTGCCTTAGGCTAAGATTCATTTTCAGATATTTTACCTTTTAAAATTAAACCACAAAGATAATCAAATATTGTGAATTCTAATTCGTTTAACATAAATTAGCATAATTAGAAATTTATCATGGGAAATAGAACATTTACAATGATTAAGCCCGATGCCATAATTGATGGGTATACCGGACCAATCATTGAACAAATTGAAAAAGCAGGATTTAAAATTATTGATTTAAAAAAGGTTAAACTTTCCACTAACCAAGCAAAACAATTTTATGCGGTACATGAAGGGAAAGAATTTTTTGAAAGGTTAATAGCGTATATGACTTCCGGGGAAATCATTCCAATGATTTTAGAAAAGGAAAATGCTATTGAAGATTTTAGAAAATTAATCGGCAATACGAATCCTGAAAAGGCAGAGGAAGGAACTATCCGAAAACGATTTGCGAGAAGTCTTACTTCCAATGCGATTCATGGATCAGATTCTGATGAAAATGCAAAGCAAGAGGCTTCCTTTTTCTTTTAATTATTTTTTCTTATAGAATAGAAAACCATTTTCTTCTTTAATAAAAATCAAATTAGGATGATAGCGATATTTATCCTCTACTGTATTTTTCATGATAAAAAATGCGGGTTTATCTAATTTTTTTGCATTTAACAATGATTCCGCATCAATCGATTTTTTCTGTTTTTCAAAATAGAGATAATGGGCATAGGATTTAAAACCAATTGTTTCAACATAGACATCTTGAAAAGCCTTTGCCTCACAAAAATCGATTAAGGTTCTTTGGGTATATCCTTCTACTCTTGGCAAAAGGCTAATAGAAGTAAATACTGTTATTCCGATAAAAACAACAAAATAATTAATTAAACCTTGAACCCCACGATTAATTTTTATCCAAACCCAATAATTGGTAAAGATTAATAATAAGGCGCCGATGCCATAAGTTAATATCGGCCATTCTACAGGAGCTTGTAAATTTCCTTGAGCAAATTTATCTTGAATAAAAGGGATAATTTCAAAACTATTTCTACCAATATAGGGAACTAAAAGAAAAATGATTCCTATGCAATTCCCAATAATTCCTAAAATTATGCGATCCTTAATGGAAAAACGCCATCCATGATTTTGGTAATCATACAAAATTTTTGCCCCGATGAAAGTCATGGGTATCCAACACATAGAAGAATAATGAATAATTTTAGTTTTGACTAAAGAAAATAAAATCAGAACAGTCCAGAAAAGAATTCGCATCAAGGCTTCAAAGTCTGGTTCTGGATAAGTTTGTAGCGACTTAATTTTTTTAAATCGAAATAATTCTGGAAAGGCAAAACCTGAAATTGGAAATACCACTAGGAGAAGAATGATAAAATGATAATAAAAAGGTTGACCATGGCCGGCATCTCCAGTTGTAAGTAAACGAATTTGGTATTGGATAAATTCTGAAAAAATTCCCCAGCCATATTCAAGAGAAAGTGCAAAATACCAGGAGAGAAAAATCAAGGAAGAAAGAATGATTATAACTATTCCATTTATCAATGCTTTTGGAAGGTTCGGGATCGAAGATTTCCTAAAAATCAGATAAAAAAGGCAGGTTAAACCCCATATCAAAAGGGCAACGGGACCTTTTGTAAGCATGGCAAATCCTAGGAAAATGGAGGCAATAATGGAATTTAAAAAAGGTTTTGATTGAATTGATTTCCAAGTAAAGAAAATTGCAAGGAATATAAATAAATTGAAGGTGGGGTCAATGATACCTGAACTTGCATAAATATGTGGGGCAAGAGAAACTAAATAGGCAAAGGCCCACCAATGTCCAAAATTCTGATTATATATTTTTTTACCGATGGAATAAAGGCTAAGGATAGAAATAGAGCCAATAATTGCATTGGGAAGGCGAGCGGCGAATTCCATACTTGTAAGTGGAATATCTTGAAAGGTTTTTAGGAAGCTAAAAGATAAGGCTTGTAACCAAATAAAAAGTGGGGGTTTTTCAAAGAAGGGTTCAAAATTTAATTGAACGGCAAGGAAGTTTTTGGAAAGAACCATTTCTCTTGCATTTTCAGCGAAATTAATTTCATCCCAGTCAAAAAGATGTCCGGACCCCAAAGGCAGGATAAAAAGCAGGAGACTAGAAAGAAGCCAAAATTTTAGGGGGTTATTATTGATCCAAATTCTTAACATATATTTTGGTATAGAAGAAAACGCATAGGTAAGTAAAAACGGTACCGATAAGTGCACCGAATAGGGTGTCTACCGGGAAATGTTGAAGTAAATAGACTCTTGAAAGAGCTACTCCGAAACCAAAAGAGGAGAAAAGAATAGCTTGTTTATTATTTTTTGCAAAAAGTCTAACGAGCCAAAAAGCGATCCACCAGGCAGTTGCGGTATGTCCGGAAGGGAAGGAATTTCTTTGATGGATGATTAAGCCTTTGATGGTATAGAAATCGATATTTTGATCGGCAAAATAGCTGATTGGTCGGGCATAATCGGGAAATATCTGATGTTTTAAAAGTTGAACGACGATTGTTACGATAAAATAAGAGAGGAGGAGAAGGTAAAAATCTGATCGCTTTTTTATAAAAACAAAGATTGCAAGGATGATGGGGATAAGAATTTCTGCTAGGAAGGAAAGTAAAACAAAAATTGAATCTCCGAAAGCGGTATGAGTTTGATTTATTAAAATAATTTGATCAAGTCTTGAAAACTTCAAGAGATAAATCAGAATAATTGAATTAAATAAGAAAAAACCGAACCAAAAACCTTTTTTCATTGTATGGACAAAATAAAGACAAAATTATACATATTTAAACTAATTTTTTCCTTTGATTATCCGAAATATTTTCCCTATCTTTGCATTCTTTTTCGGAAATACTGATGAAAAGCATTGACCCATTCAAAATAGCAACGATCGCTTTATCTAATAAAAAGCATCATTATGAGATTGAATCCAATGCCGATTTCTTTAGTAGATATGAACAAGATATCGTCGACAAAGGCCAATTTACCGTCTTTGTAGACCTTGATAAATCAGAAACCATGATTCAAGTGCACTTGAAAATTCAAGGACACCTTTCATTAGTTTGTGATCGTTCTTTAGAAGAGTTTGAAGAACCATTGGATATCTCCCAGAAATTAATTTTCAAATACGGAGACCATTTTGAAGATTTAGGTGATAATTTATATCAGTTGGACAGAAAAAATCCAACAATTGATTTGTTTCAAGATATTTTTGACTTCATCGCTCTTGAAGTGCCAATGAAAAAACTTCATCCTCGTTTTAGAGCTGATGAAGATCCAGAACAAGAAGGAATCCTCCTTTATAGTACCCTGGACGATTTAGAAGAAGAAGAAGAAGAAAATGAAATTGATAATCAAGATCCAAACCAAGAAATCGATGAAGATTCCCCTTGGAAAGACTTGAAAAAATTAATAAATAAAGACAAAAATTCAAATTAGATTATAATTTTTTAAAGTAAAATAAAATGGCACATCCTAAGAGAAGACAATCGACTACAAGAAGAGATAAAAGACGTTCTCATGATTTTGGTACCCCAAAACAAGTAGCAGTTGATTCACAAACTGGTGAAACTCACTTATATCATAGAGCTCACCTGCATGAAGGAAACCTTTACTACAAAGGTAAAATGATTGTTGAAGGCTATTCAACTAAGTAATTTTTCGTACTGGGATTATTGTATTTTTTTAAGATTTATAGATTAACTTAAAAAAATGCTATTTTTTGACTAAAAAAAATACTATTTTTGCCCATTGTTTGAAAAATTATCATGAAAATAGCAATTGATGTTATGGGAGGGGATTATGCCCCAGAATCTGTCATAGACGGTATCCTTGAATCAATCAAGTCATTTAAAGCAAATGAAATCATCCTTGCAATAGGTCCTCAATCCCTAATTGAAGATTTATTAAAGCAAAGAAACTATACTGGCAGCAATATTAAAATTATTGATGCACAAGAAGTAATTGAAATGGGAGAACATCCCACAAAAGCACTTACCCAAAAACCCAATTCTTCAATAGGAATTGGGTTTGGTCTTTTAAAGGCAGGAAAGGCTGATGTTTTTGCCTCAGCTGGAAACACCGGTGCCATGATGGTTGGTTCGCTTTTTTCAGTAAAAACAATCCCTGGAATTCAAAGACCTGCTATCGCAGGGTTTGCCCCCCGCATTACTGGTGGATATTCCCTAGTATTGGATATTGGTGCAAATGCAGATTGCAAACCAGAAATGTTAAATCAATGGGCGCAATTAGGATCCGTTTATTATAAGGCTATGGTTGGCGTGAATTCTCCAAGAGTTGCCCTAATGAATATTGGCGAAGAAGAGCAAAAAGGCTCTATCCTAACCCAAGCGGCTCATTCATTGATGAAGGCCAATTCAAAAATTAATTTCGTAGGAAATATTGAAGGTAAAGACTTTTTTTACGATAAAGCCGATGTCATCGTTACCGATGGCTTTACAGGAAACATTATGCTAAAAATGGGTGAATCATTTTATAATATCGCCCAAAAAGAAGGAATTTCTAGTGAATTCATCAATAAAACGAATTATGAAACTTATGGTGGTAGCCCCATCATAGGAATTAATGGAAATGTTATCATTGCCCATGGCGCATCTAGCCCAAAGGCAATCGAAAACATGATAAATCTTGCTAAAACAGTTGTTGAAAATGAAGTTTACCAAAAACTTACAATTGCTTTTCAAGAAAATATAACAGAATAATGAAAAAAATTCAAGCAGCAATCACAGGCGTTCAAGGGTATGTTCCAGACTATGTACTTACCAACCAAGAATTGGAAAAATTAGTAGAAACGAATGACGAGTGGATAGTATCTAGAACTGGGATCAAAGAAAGAAGAATCCTTAAAGGAGAAGGCTTAGGAACCTCTTTCATGGGAGCAAAAGCCGTAAAAGGTTTATTAGAAAAGACGAATACAGACGCCTCTGAGGTAGATGTTGTAATTTGTGCCACCATTTCTCCTGATTATTTTTTTCCAAATACTGCTAATTTAATTTGTAAGGAGGTCGGAATAAGAGAAAAGGTTTCATTTGATGTTTCAGCAGCATGCTCAGGATTTTTAAATGCCCTTGCCGTTGGAACCTCCTTTATTGAAACTGGTAGATATAAAAAAGTAATCGTAGTTGGGGCAGATAAAATGTCCTCAATAATTGATTATACCGATAGAACAACTTGCGTTTTATTCGGAGATGGCGCTTCAGCAGTAATGCTTGAACCCAATGAAGAAGGTTTAGGAGTTCAAGATTTTATTTTAAAATCAGACGGAGAAGGTTGCGAATCCTTGATTCAAAAAGGCGGCGGATCCGCATTCCCCCCAACTCATGAAACTATCGACGCTAAATTGCATTATATAAGACAAGACGGACAATCTGTATTTAAATTTGCAGTTACAAGAATGGCGGATGTATCAGCGGAAATAATGGAAAGAAATAATCTTACTGGTGATGATATTGCCTACCTTGTGCCGCATCAAGCAAATAAAAGAATCATAGATGCCACTGCACGAAGAATGGATGTTGGCGACGAAAAAGTTATGCTGAATATTGATCGATATGGCAACACAACAGCAGCAACAATACCACTTTGTTTATGGGATTATGAGAAAAAATTAAAAAAAGGTGATAACTTAGTGTTGGCGGCCTTCGGAGGTGGCTTCACTTGGGGTTCAGCTTATATTAAATGGGCATACGATCCAAAATAGTGAAGAGTAAAGAGATACGAATTGAACATTAAATAGTTGAATTTATTCCAGAGCATATAACCTGAGCATACAAAAGATGTGCTTCAAATTAAAAATAAAAGTTAATTAATAATAATGGCGACTACAGCGGATATTAAAAATGGTATGGTGATTAAATACAATAATGATTTGTATTCAATCATAGAGTTTTTACATGTGAAACCCGGAAAAGGACCTGCATTCGTAAGAACAAAATTAAAATCTTTAACAACTGGAAAGCAATTTGACAATACTTTCAACTCTGGGGTAACCATATTCCCTGTTCGGGTTGAAAGAAGAAAATTCCAATATTTATTTGGAGATGATTTCGGATTTAATTTCATGGATGTAGAAACTTACGAGCAAATTCTTATCAATAAAGAATTAATGGATAACCATGATTTAATGAAAGAAGGTCAAGAGGTTGAAATCTTAATCAATACCGAAGATAATAGACCATTGTCTTGCGAATTACCTCCTTTCGTGGAATTAAAAGTAACTTATACAGAGCCAGGTGTTCGTGGAGATACAGCTAATTCACCACGTAAACCAGCAACTGTTGAAACAGGTGCAACCATCACTGTTCCTATTTTTATTGAACAAGATGAAATCATAAAAGTTGATACAAGAACCTATGAATATGCTGAACGTGTAAAATAATTTTTTACCTTTGTCAGACCATAAAACTTAAGCAGATGGATACTAAAGAAATACAACGTTTATTAGATTATATTGCTAAATCGCCTTTGGCTGAGGTAAGCATTGAAACAGAAGGATTAAAAATTGCAGTTAAAAAGAAGGGCGAAAATGAAGCCCCTGCGATTGTTCAATCTTATGCTGCTCCTGTTGCAGCTCCAGCACCTGCACCTGCTGCACCTGCTGCTCCTGCATCACCAAAAGAGGAGGCTAATGATAAATTATTCACGATTAAGTCGCCAATGATTGGTACTTTCTACCGTGCTTCTGGTCCAGATAAAGGCAATTTCGTAGAAATTGGTGATAGCATCGAACCAGGAAAAACAGTATGTATTATTGAAGCAATGAAGTTATTCAATGAAATTGATTCTGAAATTTCAGGAAAGATTGTGAAAATTTTAGTTGAAAATGCTTCACCAGTGGAATTCGACCAACCTTTATTTGTTGTCGAATTATCATAGTCATCTAAACACCTAATTATGTTTAAAAAGATATTAATTGCCAATCGAGGTGAGATTGCCCTACGAATTATTCGTACCTGTAAGGAAATGGGGATCAAAACCGTGGCAGTCTATTCAACAGCAGATAAAGAGAGTTTACATGTAAAATTTGCCGATGAGGCAGTTTGTATTGGTCCTCCAGTTTCAAAACTTTCCTATTTAAATATAGCAGCAATAATTTCCGCTGCAGAGGTTACTGGTGCAGATGCCATCCACCCCGGTTATGGCTTCCTATCTGAGAATGCTGAATTTTCACGTATTTGTGCTGAACATGGAATTAAATTCATTGGTGCATCTGCTGAAATGATCAATGCTATGGGAGATAAAGCCACAGCAAAGGCAACCATGAAAAATGCAGGCGTTCCAGTAATTCCAGGCTCAGACGGATTAATTGATACCGTTGAACAAGCTAAAAAATTAGCAAAAGATATTAAATACCCTGTCATCATTAAAGCCACCGCAGGTGGTGGCGGTAGAGGAATGCGTATTATTCGCAAAGAGGAAGAATTCGATAAATTATGGAATGATGCAAAAGTAGAATCTGCTGCAGCTTTCGGAAATGATGGACTTTATATGGAGAAATTCGTTGAAGAACCACGTCATATCGAAATTCAAATTGTTGGAGATTCCAAAGGAAATGCTTGTCACTTATCAGAAAGAGATTGCTCTATTCAAAGAAGACATCAAAAACTTTGTGAAGAAACCCCTTCCCCAGCCCTTGATGATTCCCTTCGTACCAAAATGGGAGAAGCAGCCATCAAAGGTGCTAAGGCAATTTCCTACGAAGGTGCAGGTACCATTGAATTCCTTGTAGATAAAAACGGTGATTTCTACTTCATGGAAATGAATACTCGTATCCAAGTAGAACACCCCATTACAGAAGAAGTGACTGATTTCGATCTTATTAAAGAACAAATCAAAGTAGCCGCAGGTATTCCTATCTCAGGCAAAAACTACTTCCCAAAACTTTATGCCCTAGAATGTAGAATCAATGCAGAAGATCCAGCCAATGGCTTCAGACCTTCTCCAGGAAAAATTACAAATTTACATTTACCAGGGGGACATGGAGTGCGTATCGACTCCCACGTTTATTCAGGTTATGTAATTCCACCGAATTATGATTCCATGATTGCTAAGGTTATCGTAAGCGGACAATCCAGAGAAGAAGTATTATTAAGAATGAAACGTGCTTTAGAAGAATTCGTTATTGAAGGAATCAAAACTACTATTCCTTTCCATATTAAATTAATGGATGATAAGATATTCCAATCTGGCAAATTCACAACTGCCTTCATGGAAAGTTTTGACCTATCAGATCTTTAAAAAAGGAATTCAAGCCCTTTGAAGAGCTGAGAATAAATTTCTCAGCTCTTTTTATTTATCCCAATATTTGTTTAGTAATAACTAATTAATTATTTTTGCTTGCCTAAAAATAATTTTAAGATAGCATAAAAATGAAATTGGTTTTTTATTTTCTAGGACTAACTTTTTGGCTTAGGCCTTCCAATGACCTATATGCTCAGGATTCAACCCTCTTGAACTATGAATTAAAAGATGTAGTAATTTCTGCTACCATGAAGGAGGTTTCCAAATTAGATAGCCCCATCCCAGTAGAATCATTCAGCCCAAGATTCTTCCAAGCTAATCCAACCTCTTGTGTATTTGAAGGCGTTCAACTCATCAATGGAGTACGCCCACAAATTAATTGTAATATCTGTAATACAGGAGATATTCATATAAATGGAATGGAAGGTCCTTATACTATGGTACTGATTGATGGAATGCCCATCGTTAGTGGCTTATCTACAGTTTATGGATTAAATGGAATTCCACTTTCCTTAATTGAACGGGTAGAGGTGGTTAAAGGTCCTTCATCAACCCTATTTGGAAGTGAAGCTGTAGGGGGGATTATCAATGTGATCACAAAAAAAGTAGAAAAAGCCCCAATTTTTTCAACAGAAATGTATGGCACAAGTTGGGGAGAAATTAATCTAGACTTATCAACTAAATTCAAATTATCTGAAAAAGTGGATGAATTAATGAGTATAAATTATTTTAATTATCAAAATCCGATTGATAAAAATTTGGATAATTTCACAGACCTGACTCTTCAGCATCGAATTTCATTTTTCAATAAATTACATTTGAAAAGAAAAGAAAATAGAATATTTAACCTTGGAGCCCGGTATATTTACGAAGATCGATGGGGTGGTGAAATGGAATGGAACAAAAATCATAGAGGAGGTGATCAAATTTATGGGGAAAGCATCTATACCCAAAGGTCAGAATTATTTGGATTATATCAATTACCAACAAGAGAACATATCATGTTTCAATTTTCCGGGAATTTTCATCATCAAAATTCCTATTATGGGACATTACCCTATTTAGCTAATCAAAAAATCCTATTTGGCCAATTTACTTGGTATAAATCCATCAATAAACATGATATTCTAACTGGTTTAACTTACCGCTATACTTATTTAAATGATAATACGCCTATTAGTCTTGATCCAATCAATACCCATCTTCCCGGCCTATTTATACAAGATGAAATAAAAATTAAAGAACAAAGTATTCTCTTAATTGGAAGTAGATTTGATTATAATTCCTATCATGGGAAAATACTTAGCCCAAGAATATCCTATAAATGGAATAATCCAGATTATAGCAGTATTTTAAGAATAGGAATTGGAAATGGTTTTCGGGTTGCCAATGTATTTACGGAAGATCATACAGCCCTAACTGGGGCAAGAGAGGTAATCTTTAGAGAAGAATTGAACCCAGAACGGTCTTGGAATGGAAACATTAATTTTGAAAAAAATACCTATTTTGGAAATAATCATTTCTTAGGGATCGATGCCACCCTCTTCTACACCTATTTTCATAATAAAATCTTAGCCAATTATGATATTGACCCAAACAAAATAATTTATGAAAACCTGAATGGATTTGCCATCTCCAAAGGCATCTCGCTCAAATTTGATTTAACACTCAACAATCGATTTAAATCAACCCTCGGTTCAACCTTTATGCAAGTCTATTCAGTTGAAAATGCAATTAAAACTAACCAAATATTAACAGAAAATTTCTCAGCAACTTGGAATTTATCTTATGAATTCCCTTTTCACCAATTAAATATAGATTATACCGGTAATTTATACGGCCCCATGAGACTCCCCCTTTTAAGTCCCTTGGACCCTAGAAAGGAATTTTCTCCTTGGTGGAGTATCCAAAATTTTCAATTGACCCAAAAATTAAAAAATGGAATGGAAATATTTGGTGGGATCAAAAACCTTTTAAACTGGACGCCGAATAAGAATAACCCCTTTATTATTGCCCGTGCCCATGATCCATTCGACAAAAATTTAAATTATGATAATCAGGGGAAACCCCTTGTAAATGAGGAAAATCCCTATGGATTAAGTTTTGATCCGAGTTATGTTTATGGTCCCAACCAAGGAAGGCAAGGATTTATAGGAATCAGATATAGTTTTAATTAAAAATTCCTTTGAAATAAAAAATTTAAATTTTATCTTTGCACTCCCATTTTCAAATAATGCCCGTTAAGAGAAAATAGGTCATTCCAAAAATCATGGTATTTTCCGTTACTTTGATACAAGGAATTTAATTTAAAAAAATTTAAAAAAGTGGATACTTTAAGTTACAAAACGATTTCAGCCAATAAGGCTACCGTTCAAAAAGAATGGGTAATTGTAGATGCAGAAAACCAAATTGTTGGTCGTTTATGCTCTGAGATTGCTAAAATTATTCGTGGAAAGCATAAGCCATCTTATTCCCCGCACGTAGATTGTGGTGATCAAGTAATTGTTATCAATGCAGATAAAATTCGTTTTACTGGAGCAAAGATGACAGACAAGGTTTATACAAGACATACTGGATACCCTGGAGGTCAGCGTTTCGCTAGTCCAAAAGAAGTATTAGCTAAAAACCCAAGAGGTGTTATTGAATCAGCTGTAAAAGGTATGCTTCCAAAGAATAGATTAGGAAGACAATTATTCAATAACCTTTATGTTTATGCTGGAACAGAGCATCCACATGAGGCACAACAACCAAAAGAAATTAAATTTTAACGGAAAGTCGATAGATTAAAATATAATGGCAGAATTAGTTAGAAATACAGGAAGAAGAAAAACATCGGTAGCGAGAATTTCTTTATCCGCAGGTAAAGGTGAAATTACGATAAATGGTCGTAGCTTAACCGACTATTTTCCATCGGAATTGCTTCAGATTATTGTTAAGCAACCATTCTCACTTACAAGCACAAGCGGTTCATTTGATGTAGCTGCAAATGTTTCAGGTGGTGGTATCGCTGGACAAGCTGAGGCTTTACGTCATGCAATATCGAGAGCCTTGCAAGAGCAAGATAAAGATTTAAGACCTGCTTTGAAGAAAGAAGGCTTCTTAACTCGTGATTCTCGTATGGTTGAGCGTAAAAAACCAGGAAGAAGAAAAGCAAGAAGAAGATTCCAATTCTCGAAGAGATAATTCAATTTAATTAAGAATTAATAATTAAATCCATGATTTTTTCATGGGATAATAAGAAGAGATTCTAATTAGTTATTAATTATTAATTCTTAATTAAAAATCAGAAAGGGCTTGTCTGTTGCCGATGCCCTGATGATATATGTTTCACAATTTAAAAATTTAAAATGGCACAATTAACATTTAAAGACCTGTTAGATTCAGGCGTTCACTTCGGTCACTTAACCCGTAAGTGGGATCCAAAAATGGCTCCATATATCTTAATGGAGAAAAATGGTATTCATATCATTGACCTTAACAAAACTATTTCTTGCTTAGAGGAAGCTTCACATGCTATCAAGGCGATTGTTCGTTCTGGAAGAAAAATCATGTTTGTTGCTACAAAAAAACAAGCTCAAGAAATCGTTTCTAAAGAAGCAGATAGATTAAAAATGCCGTATGTTACGGATAGATGGTTAGGTGGAATGCTTACAAACTTTGCAACAGTTCGTAAGTCTATCAAGAAAATGTCTACTATCGAAAAATTATTAGGCGATGAAACGATTGCGAAGACAATTGCAAAGCGTGAGCGTTTAATGATGAGCCGTGAAGAGCAAAAATTAAATAGAGTTTTAGGTGGAATTACTGAGCTTACTCGTCTTCCAGCAGCAATCTTCGTGGTTGATGTGAAAAGAGAGCATATTGCAGTAGCAGAAGCTCAAAAATTAGGTATTCCTGTATTTGCAATGTGTGATACTAACTCAAATCCTGATTTAGTTGATTATCCTATTCCTGCAAATGATGATGCATTCAAATCGATTTCTATCATTACTGAAGCAATTGGTAAAGCAATTGAAGAAGGTCTAATGGAAAGAAAGCAAGATAAAGACGATGCAAAATTAGCAGAGGAAGAAGAAAAGAAAAGACAAGTAGACGAAGATTCAGCAGAAGCTGCAAAAGTTGCTGCTAAATACGAAAAAGAAGCAGAACAAGAATAATAAAAAAATAAAAATATGTCAATTACAGCCGCAGACGTTAATAAATTACGCCAAATGACTGGCGCTGGAATGATGGATTGTAAAAAAGCATTGACAGAATCTAATGGTGATTTTGAAGCTGCTGTAGATATCCTTCGTAAAGCTGGTCAGAAAGTAGCCGCGAAACGTGCAGAAAATGCAACCAATGAGGGAGTGGTATTGATCGCTCAAAATGATGATTTATCAAATGCTAAATTAGTAGCACTTGCTTGTGAAACTGAGCCAGTAGCTAAAGTAGAAGATTTTAATAATTTAGCAAAAAATATCCTTGATGCTGCTGTTAAATCTGATGCTAAAAATACGGATGAATTATTAGCTCAGCCACTTGCAGACGGACGTACAGTAAATGATCATATCATTGATTTAACTGGTAAAATTGGAGAAAAGATTACTTTAACATCTTATGAAAATTTAAGTTCTGAAAAAGTAATTACCTATATCCATTCAAATAATAAAATTGGCGTTCTTGTAGCATTTTCTAATGTTCAGGGTGCTGATGTAGTAGAAACCGGTAGAGATATTGCTATGCAAATCACTGCTATGAAGCCGGTTGCTCTTGATAAAGACGGAGTAGACGCTGCTACTATTGAAAGAGAAATCGAAGTTGGTAAAGAACAAGCTCGCGCTGAAGGTAAACCAGAAGCTATGCTTGAGAAAATTGCCATTGGTAAATTAGAAAAATTCTACAAAGAATCTACTCTATTAAACCAACAATTCGTAAAAGACTCATCTATTAATGTTAAACAATTATTAGAAAATACTCAAAAAGGACTGACAATCACTTCCTTCAAGAGAATTTCTTTAGTTTAATATTTTTAGAATATTATTATCGGAGCAATAGAATTGCTAAAAAGAGTAGTTGTCTACTTTATTTTAGTAAGTCAATTGCTCCGATTTTTTTACCCTAAACAGCCTTTCAAACACCCCAATATTCTCCAACTCCAATATTCTCCAACTCCAATATTCTCCAACCCTAATATTCTCCAACACAAATATCTTAGTTCAAATAAAATTTCCTAACTTTATATTTAATCAGTTTTTCTTTTAAATATATTCCATAAGTGAAAAAAATTATTGTCCTAGGAGGCGGTGAAAGTGGTGTTGGTGCCGCATTATTAGCCCATTCTAAAGGTTTTGATACCTTTTTGTCTGACAAAGGAATTCTTAGCCAAGAATTCAAGGAAAAACTCATTAAAAACAACATACCATTTGAGGAAAATCAGCATTCTGAAGAATTGATCCTGCAGGCTGATAAGATAATTATTAGTCCCGGAATTCCAGAATCAAATCCCTTGGTTCAGAAAATTCTTTCTAAAAATATCCCAATCGTTTCAGAAATAGAATTTGCAGCTGAATTTACTAAGGCAAAAATTATTGCTATCACAGGTTCTAACGGCAAAACTACCACTACCCTATTAACCTACCATCTCTTAAAAGAGGCAGGACTAAATGTAGGCTTAGGGGGAAATATTGGATTTAGTTTTGCACAAATGGTAATTGAAGATAATTATGACTATTATGTTCTGGAAATATCGAGCTTCCAACTAGATCGTTGCTATAATTTTGCCCCAGATATTGCAATTTTAACGAATATCACCGTAGACCATTTGGATCGCTATAATTACCAATTTGAAAATTATGCCAAAGCAAAATTTAGAATCTTTCAAAGCCAAGATAAAAACCAATTGGCGATTTTATGGAAAGAAGATCCTGTATCTATAAATTATTTGGATTTAGTTAAAGCTCCAGTAAAATATTTTAGCATTCAAGATCCTTCTCAAGCTGCCTATATTACTGAAGATTATATCCTCGTGGGAGATTGTACAATTGACCAAAACATCCTACCAATAAAGGGTCCTCATAATGCAAAAAATATTGCTGCAGCTGTATTATCAGCAAAATATTTAGGTATTTCTAATCATCAAATCCTTGAAGCCCTTCCTAATTTCAAGAATGATCCCCATCGTTTAGAGGAATGTGGAGAATGGAATTCAATTAAATTTATTAATGATTCTAAAGCTACCAATGTAGATTCTGTTTTTTATGCTTTGAATAGCTTTAAAAATAATATAATTTTAATACTTGGTGGAGTAGATAAAGGAAACGACTATCGAGAAATTGATGATTTAGTAAAAACCCGTGTAAAAACTTTAGTTTTTATGGGAACCAATAATGAAAACTTGGTAAATTTTTATAAAAATCATTCAATAGCTCAGTATTCAACTTCTTCCTTGAAAGAAGCCTTTGATACCGTAATCAAAAATGCCCAGCCAGGGGATACCGTTTTATTATCTCCAGCTTGTGCAAGTTTTGATTTGTTTAAAAATTATCAAGATAGAGGAAATAAATTTAAAGAACTAGTAAAAGATTTCATCCATGGAAAATCAAATTAATGATTTCACAAAAAAATATTTTAAAGGAGATTATCAAATTTGGTTTATCGTCATCCTTTTAAATATTGGTGGACTAATAGTACAATTTTCTGCAAAAGGAAGAATGGTGATGAATTCTGCCCTTGATCCGATCACAGGTTTTGCAAAAACCTTTGCCATTTGGATTCTTTCATTTTTCATAATTTCTTGGTTTTCACGGTCCAATTATTTGAAATTGGGAAGATTGGCCCATCTCGCACTTTTAATTTCATGGGCTTTAATTCTTATGGCCTATTTATTTGGTAGTGCCAAAGGAGGGGCAAGTAGGTGGATTGAATTAGGACCTATTTCATTTATGCCTTCGGATATGGCTAAATTAGCACTTACGGCAAGTTTAGCGAGAGATTTTTCTTCTAGACAAAGTTCAGATTTAAAGGTATATGATAATGCCTATTTTATTCAAATGGTATTGAAAATCGGGATTACCTGTTTCCTTATTATGTTATCCAATTTCTCCACTTCCATTCTTGTATTAGGTTCAAGCATTGTATTAATGTATTTTGGTCGGGTACCCTATAAACAAATTGTTCAGATTATTGGAGTATTCATGATATTAGGCAGTATGGTTGTATTTTTAGGCATAGGCCAAAGAGCTCAGACCGTAAAAAATAGAATTCTAAATTTTGCTGCAAGAACAGGAAATAAAGAAGTAAGCCTTGATCAAAAAATTGGGGAAGATTACCAAATTTACCGTTCCCTTTTCGCCATTGCCACGGGAGGATTGAGCCCAAAAGGTCCTGGAAAAAGTCAACAACGTTATTTCCTTTCCCAAGCTGAATCAGATTTTATTTTTGCTATTATCATTGAAGAGTATGGTTTGTTAATTGGAGGACTATTATTGCCACTCATTTATCTCTGGTTCCTATATCGAGGTGCCCGATCCGTGCAATATGCCAGTAAACCCTTCGGGGGATTACTCGCCGCGGGGCTCACCTCATCCATTGTTTTTCAAGCATTTGTAAATATGTTTGTTTCCGTAGATTTTGGTCCAGTAACCGGTCAACCAATGCCGATGATTTCAGCCGGGGGTACTTCTCTCCTATTTACGGCTATTTCAATTGGCCTGATTCTTTCGGTTTCAGAAGACAAAAATAAATTTGAATTAAACGAAGTTAAATCTTAGGAAATTGAATATCAATAAAGTCATAATTTCAGCAGGAGGAACAGGTGGACATATCTACCCTGCAATTGCAGTAGCGGAATCTTTAAAAAAACATAACCCTTCCCTTCAAATTTTATTTGTAGGTGCAGAAGGCAAAATGGAAATGGAGAAAGTTCCTAAGGCTGGTTTTGAAATTATTGGTTTACCCATTGCAGGAATCAATCGTTCACATATATGGAAAAACATCAATTTTCCTTTTAAATTAATCAGCAGCTTATTAAAAGCTTCAGCGATAATTCGAAATTTCAAACCAGATACAGTAATAGGATTTGGAGGCTATGCATCCGGTCCTATCCTAATTTTGTCAAGGTTAATGAATATCCCTTATTTTATCCAAGAACAAAATTCCTTTGCTGGAATTACCAATAAATTTCTTGCAAAAAAGGCTGAAAAAATATTTGTTGCCTATCCTAATATGGCAAAATTCTTTCCACAAGAGAAAATAATCTGGACGGGAAATCCTGTAAGAAAAGATTTAATTTCGAATAAAAATACCAAGAAACAAGGTTTAGGGCATTTCGATCTTGAAGAAGATAAATTAACTATTTTAATCATTGGAGGAAGCCAAGGAGCTAGAACTATCAATCAAAGCATTGCGTCTGGATTAAAAAATATTCCAAAAGATACGATTCAATTAATTTGGCAAACAGGAAATAGTTTTGAACAAGATGCTAAAGAATTTTTGAAAGAAACAGAAATAAAAGCCTATTGTTCCGCTTTTATTTATGAAATGGATAAAGCCTATGCCGCTGCAGATTTAATTGTTTCCAGAGCCGGAGCACTTTCTGTTTCTGAAATATGTTTAGCTGCAAAACCTTCCATTTTGGTTCCTTTCCCGAATGCTGCCGAAGACCATCAGACAGAAAATGCAAAGGTTTTAGTACAAGAAGGTGCAGCTATTTTAGTTCCTGACAACCGTGCAAAGGAGATTTTATGGAAAGAAATACTAACTTTAGTAGTTGATAAAAAGAAATTGGAAAGCATGGGTCAAAATGCCTTTAAACTTGCAAAACCTGATTCAACAGAAAATATAAGCCAAAATATTATTCAAACTATCAATATAAAATGATTCCTTCTGTTTCCCTTCAAGATTTAAAATCTGTCTATTTCCTCGGAATTGGGGGAATTGGGATGTCTGCTTTAGCACGTTGGTTTATGTTTAACGGAATTATTGTTGAAGGTTACGACAAAACCCCCACAAGTCTTACGAAAACGTTGGAAAATGAGGGAATGAAAATTCATTTTGAAGATTCAATCGATTTTATTCCAAAAGAAATTTTCGAAAGACCACAGGAGCATTTGGTTATTTATACACCTGCTATTCCTTCCAATCATATTGAAAAAAACTATTTAATTGAAAAAGGAATCCAAATCTATAAAAGATCTGAAATTCTAGGATGGATTACGCGTGAAATACCTACCTTAGCAGTAGGAGGCACCCATGGAAAAACAACCACATCGTCCCTCCTTTCCCATATCCTTAAATTCAATAAAGTCAATGTTACTGCATTTTTGGGTGGAATTACACAAAATTATCAATCTAATTTTATTGCGAATGAGGGAAAAGAAAATATTGTTGGTGTAGTGGAAGCAGATGAATATGACCGTTCATTTCTAAGATTATACCCCAAACATATCGCTATTATGTCTACTGATCCTGATCACCTGGATATCTATGGAGAAAATGAGCAAGTTCTTAAATCTTTCCAAGAATTTGTTGGGAATATTCAGGAAGGGGGAATATTGGCTTATCGAGATGGTTTAGATTTACCTTATTCAGGAAAAAAAATTAGCTTTGGAATCAACCAAGGCATGCATCAGGCAAAAAATATTCGAATTGAGAATCATAAAATGACCTACGATTGGCATTTTGAGAATCAAATTGTAAAAGGTATTAAATTACAAAATCCAGGATACCATAATATTGAAAACGCTTTAGCAGCAGGAATTTTAGCGATGACTCAGGGACTAAATGCTGAGCAAATTAAGGATGGAATCGAATCATTCAAAGGCGTAAAAAGAAGATTTGAATATATCATTGAAAGTCCGAAAATCATTTATATTGATGATTATGCGCATCATCCAACTGAGATTGAAACCTTTTTGAAATCTGTAAAAAGCCTTTATCCTGAGAAAAAATTGACTGCCGTTTTTCAACCACATTTATTTTCTCGAACAAAAGATTTTGCTGAGGGATTTGCCACTAGTTTATCTTTGGCAGATGAATTATATTTGTTGGAAATTTACCCTGCAAGAGAATTACCTATTCCTGGAATAGATTCAGAATGGCTGTTTAATAAAATTAATTTAAAAAATAAATTTCTTGAAAAGAAGGAAAATATTGTTGAAAAATTAATTCAAAATCAACCTGAATTATTGGTTACAATTGGTGCAGGAGATATTGATACTATCATAGAACCCTTAAAATTGAATTTGGAATAAGTGAAGATTAAAAATATTCCTTTTTTGAAAAAACTAGCCGGAATATCCTTGATGATTATTCTATGGGTATCAGCAATTGTATTTGCTGAAGTAAAACACGATAATATTTCAGTAAAAAGTATTCAGATTAATCAAATTTCTGAATATGAAAAACCTATGTTGGCCAAAAAAGATATAGAAACCGTTATCAATGGAAATGGAAGTTTATTTTTAATTGGCAAACCAATGCGCGATCTGAAATTAGGATCTATTGAAAAAAGAGTAGAATCCATTCCATTTGTTCGCAATTGCGAGGCACATTATGATTTAGACGGCACCTTATATTGCAATGTTAAGGAATTCACTCCTTTGGCAAGAATTTTATGGTCTACCCAATTAAATAAAGCAAAAAAAGACCAATATATCACTTCGGAAGGAGATTTATTGAATATTAGTGATTTATATACACCAAGGGTATTAGTAGTTTCAGGAAATTTTTTCAATCAAAAAATTCAAGATTTTAAGTCGAAAAAACTATTCCCCTATGTTAAATTATTTGAATACATTTCGAATAATGAATTTTGGAAATCACAAATAGCAGAATTAATCATTCATCGTGATGGATCCATTACCATGATACCAACAATTGGAGAAACTAAAATTGAGTTTGGAAGACCAATGAATATTGAGAATAAATTTGAAAAATTATCTGTTTTTTATACCAGAATTATCCCCGCAGAAGGCTGGAATAAATACTCTACAGTAAAACTCAGATTTAAAAATCAAATTGTCTGTGAATAATTTAGTTTAAGTATTTTTTATCTTCTCCAAAATCCTTAATTTTAAAATAAAAATTCTTTATGAAAGACGGTTACGTCCTAGGATTAGATTTAGGCAGTTCAAGTATCAAAGCAGTTTTAGCGAAATCTCTTGGTGAAAACGGGATGGAAATAATCGCTTCCGAACAATTAGAAAATGGAGATCAAATTTTATCGGGAGAGATCTATAATGTAAATAAAACTGTAAAATCAATCTCAGAGGTCCTTAGACGTTTAACGCACGACTTAGATATTCAACATTCTGATTTACATTTATCAACGAATATAACGGGTCAGCATATTAAGTTTCATTTTTTTGAACATCGCCAGGAAAGAATCAATAATCGTCAGCCTATTTCAGAAAGAGAAATTTTTCAAATATTGAATGATTCCAGAGAGTCATTCGACAATAACGAAAATCCTATTTTACATCAATTATTCATTTCGTTTAAAATAGATAATAATCCAGAAACAAACGATCCAGTGGGTTTAATTGGATCTACTATTTTTTCCAAGGTATTATTTATTACTTGTGACAATGAGAAAATGGATATTTTGAAGGATACTATTTCAAAGATTAATGAATTTAGTTTTCAAAAGAAAAAAATAAGTTTTGGGCCAATTGCTTCAAGTTCGAATATCCTTAGTGATGAAGAAAAAAGTGAGGGAGTAATTTTATTGGATTTAGGAAGTGGTTTGACAGAGGTTTCGCTATATAAAAATAATCAATTAAAAGGTGCGAAGGTTATTAATTGGGGAGGAAATAGAATAACGGAAGATATAATTGCTGGTTTAAATATATCAGCCCACCATGCTGAAACAA
>JBJOIA010000070.1:0-6747 GCA_046047395.1 Bacteroidota bacterium
TTCCCCTCCTTCCAAAACCAAAATTTCCTCCACTAATTCAATCCTTTCGATTTGTTTAAAATAGGCAATTATTTCATTAATTAAATCTTTATTTGCTTCCGTTAAAGATTTTTCAATGACAAAAAGGATTTTTTTTCTAAAATCATCTTTGTTTACCTCTTCCAAATAATCCTTTAATAAGGTATTAGAAATACTAAAAATCTTGTCAGTAAATATGACAGGATAATGATAGGAAACCTGAAAATTTTGTTCTAAACGAATCATTCAATATTTAAGTAACGGCGAAAAATTTAGCTAAATATAAGGAAATTGGTAATAATGCAGCAGTAAAACAAGCCATAATTAAATCTCCAGAGCTTGCCACCCAGCTGGCATTCATAAAAATCAAGGTAATTACACCAGTTTTTACGGTTTTTCTAATTAAATTAACCTGAGGTTCTTTGATGGCTTTAAATAAGGTAGAATACAGCCAGATAGCATGTACAGCCACAAAGGGCAGAACAAAATAGAATTGGTTCATTTTATATCCATAATGCAATTGAGCTAAATGCACGAATATAAATAAAATCAACCCTGTAATTAATTGTGGTCTATTTTCTCCTTTTATTTCTCCTCTACTAATCAAGGTGATTCCGAAAATATATATAATAGGAATAATTGCTAAATGTCCAGTGTTTAATAATTCCAATTCATAAACACTAGATCCCAATACCAAATTTAATCCCCTGCATACACCCATGCTAAGTGGCCCTAAAAAAGCATTTTTTTTGAATATATAATCGTAAGAGAAAATTGATATTACGAGAAAAATGGAAATAATTCCTGAAATGACTGAAACATTGAAGGACAAGGTAATCCCAAGACAAAAGAAAATGACTGATAAGACACTTGCCTCCCAAACTTGAATTTTTTGGGAAGGAATTGCTCTTTCCGGACGTTCAAGCGCATCAATTTTTCTATCGAAAATATCATTTAAGATAATTCCAGCTGCATAAAAAAGCATGGAAGAGATGCCTAATAAAGCAAAACTTTTTATTTGATAATCTTTGAATCCAAATTGAAAACCCACCAAGGCCATTCCAGCAATAATATCAGATAATGCGGTTATTACATTGGCTGGTCTGGATAATTCTAATATGGTTCTTAATTTTGACATTTTCTATTGGATAAATATGGAATCTTTATCTATTCTAGGTTGTTGCCCTCCTCTAAGTACGGTATTTCCATTGAACTTAGCACTTTGGTCAATTTTTATTTCTCCAGAAAAATCCTCCTCATTGATTTGTCCGGATTGTCCAAAAGCCTCAATGGCATTGGTATAAGTTACTTTTTTAATTGCCTCCTCTGAAATCCCATTTATTTTCATCAATGCGGCAGTTTTCGGAATAGCCATTGGATCTGAAATTCCCCAATCTGCTGCCGAATTCACCATTATTTTTTCTGGGCCATATTGTTTCACAATTTCTACCATTCTTTCATTACCCATTTTTGTAAAGGGATAGATGGTGAAGGCAGCATAAAATCCTTGGTCAAGAACAGATTTTACTGTTTCCTCATTATTATGATCAATAATGACCATTTGCGGGTCAAGGCCGTGTTCTAAAGCAATTTTCATGCTTTTTTCTGTCCCTTGTTTTTTATCTCTATGGGGTGTATGAACTTGAACAGGTAAATGATATTTTTTTGCTAATTCTAATTGCGCACGATAATATTTTTCTTCTAATGGAGTTTGGTCGTCGAACCCAATTTCTCCCACACCCACAACTCCTTCTTTCATAAGGAAAAGGGGTAAAACTTCCATAACTTCCTCTGCTAGGGATTCTATGTTTGCCTCCCTTGAATTTAGTCCAATGGTACAATAATGTTTTATTCCAAACTGAGATGCTCGAAATCTTTCCCAACCAAGGATGGACGAAAAATAATCCACAAAGCTTGACAAACCAGTTCTTGGTTGACCCAACCAAAAAGCAGGTTCAATCATGGCAACTACACCAGCATCCGCCAAGGCTTGATAATCATCGGTAGTTCTACTCGTCATATGAATATGGGGATCAAAGAATTTCATTCCTTGAATATGAGATTTGTAGTCTATTGGATTTTTTTCCTCAAAATTTCCTCCTATTTCTTCAAAATGAGAAGGATTTTGTCCGTTTTTACACATTTTCTTAATAATCTAATAATTTCCAATTCCATTCCGAACGTTCATCCGGGAAATTAAATGAAGTGAATAATTGTTGTGCAGGAATAAAAACTGCTTCCCTTAAAACTAAATATCCAGCTATTTGGTCTTCCTTATCTCCTTCCGTGATAAGTTTATAAATATCTTTTAAAAGATGGTCATTTAAATGACCAATCATTAATTTCCAAACCTGAGCGGGAACTTTTCTGCCCGCAGCCCATCTCTCATGTGCAAAATCTGATAAGATATTTGCCAATGTTTGATTAGATCGTTCTCTTAAACCTTGAATTTGATGAATGGACTTTAAATTGAAAATACATTTTAAAACCAATTGGTTCCAAGAATTTTCATCAAAATAAATCTGAGCATAAGGATTATTAAAGGCAAAAGCGTCAAATATATCTCCCGTATTGGATCTAACCGCCTTTCGTCCTATTTCTACCAAATCCTCAGGATAATTCATTTCCTTAAGTCCAATTATTATCGCTCTTGCTTCTTGAATTTCAGCCTGATCATACAAGGATTCCAAAGTTTTTCGAAATTCTTCTCTGGATAATAACTCTTCTATTCGTTTTAAAATTAGGATCCTTCCCCATACTAAAAGCTCAGATTGCTTTTCAATAAAGCGATGTGCCATTACAAAATATACTTTTAAATCAGAAATATTCTCTAAGCTAAGAACTTCTTTTAACCAGTTTAAGGATTTTTCTGGAGCTTTTTCGGTAAATATTTGATATAATGCGGACACTTTTTTGACTAATAGGTTTAATTAACAAAAATACAATTTTAGAGGTTTTAATAAAATTTTACAGGCTTTTATTTTAAATTTGTAAATTATTCAAATAGGTATGGATTTAAGACCGATTACAGATTGGTTACCTCTTACAAAAAAGGAGGTTGAAAAAAGAGGATGGGAGGAATTGGATGTAATTCTGATTTCAGGAGATGCCTATGTGGATCATCCTGCTTTTGGAACTGCTGTGATTGGCAGAATTATTGAGTCAGAGGGAATGCGTGTCGCAATTATTGCACAACCCAATTGGCAAGATGATTTGAGGGATTTTAAAAAATTAGGTAGACCGAAGTATTTTTTTGGAGTCACCTCTGGTTGTATGGATTCAATGGTCAATCATTATACCGCCAATAAACGTTTGCGTTCAAATGATTCTTATACCCCAGGTGGAGAAGCTGGATTTCGCCCAGATTATGCTACAACGGTCTATTCTAAAATTTTGAAATCAATCTATCCTGATGTGCCTGTTTTAATTGGCGGGATTGAAGCCTCCTTACGCAGGGTTACCCATTATGATTATTGGGCAGATAAATTATTTCCTTCCATTTTGGTTGATTCCCAGGCAGATATGCTCGTATACGGAATGGGTGAGCAGCCTTTGAGAGATATTTTAAGAGCCTGCAAAGAAGGGAAATCTTTTGATCAGATGCGTGATATTCCTCAAGTGGCATTTATGATAAACCCAAATGAATCTCTTAGCGAAATGCCAACTGTTGCCTTAGCAAGCCATGAAGAATGTGTTCAAGATAAGGTAAAATACGCCTCTAATTTTAAATTTGTAGAAGTAGAATCCAATAAGTTACAGGCAAATCGTTTGACTCAAAACGTTGGGAATCAGGTATTGGTGATTAATCCTCCTTTTAAAACAATGACTGAGAAGGAAATGGATAAATCTTTTGATTTGCCCTATACCCGATTGCCCCATCCAAAATATAAAAAGAGAGGGCCCATTCCTGCATATGAAATGATTAAATTTTCTGTAAATATGCATAGGGGATGTTTTGGGGGTTGTAGTTTTTGTACTATTT
Organism: Bacteroidota bacterium; assembly: GCA_046047395.1. GTDB lineage: Bacteria > Bacteroidota > Bacteroidia > Cytophagales > Spirosomataceae > CAZVFE01. Next base: position 4,001 of record JBJOIA010000070.1, read on the forward strand.
CAGCACATCAAGGAAAGTTTATCGCCTCCCGTTCTGAAAAATCCATCCTAAAAGAAGTAGATGAACTAACCAAACACCCTGAATTTAAAGGATATATATCTGATTTAGGTGGTCCATCTGCCAATATGTATCGAATGAAGGGTAAAGATGAATCTATTTGCGAGAGATGTTCGTCTCCTTCTTGTATTCACCCTGTAATTTGTAATAATTTAGATACTTCCCATAAACCATTAACCAATATTTATCGAAAAGTGGATCAGCATCCAAAGGTAAAAAAAGCCTTTGTTGGTTCAGGTATTCGTTATGATTTATTAGTTGATGATTTCAATAAAAATAATCAAGATGGAAATCATGATGAATATATGGAACAATTAATAACCAGACACGTTTCTGGTAGATTAAAGGTTGCTCCAGAACATACTTCTGATAATACTTTAAGGGTAATGCGTAAGCCATCTTTTAAATATTTTCGAAAATTCAAGGAAAAGTATGATGCCATCCAAGGAAAACATGGGTTAAAACAACCTTTGATTCCGTATTTTATTTCTTCCCATCCAGGTTGTGAAGAGGTAGATATGGCCAATCTTGCTGCCGAAACAAAAGATTTGGGTTTCCAATTGGAGCAGGTTCAAGATTTTACCCCTACACCCATGACTGTCTCTGAGGTGATTTTCTATACAGGATTACATCCATATACTCTACAGCCAATCAGTACCCCAAAAACCAAAGAAGAAAAGCAAAATCAAAATAAATATTTCTTTTGGTATAAAAATGAATACAAAGATTGGATTCGTAATAGATTGAATAAATTAAACCGTCCTGATCTAGCTGAAAAATTATTGCGAAGAAAGTTTTAAAGTGAAAAGGTTAAAAAAAAAGCCAGTCAAAAACCGGCTCATTTTTAAAATACCTAACCACTAATAATCTTTAATATTTTGAAAGCATTATTGCTTTTAGTATCTTAATTTCGTAATACAAATATAGCAAGAGTTAAAATTAATTCAAATAGTAATAATTTTTTTTTCTATATTTTCTATAAAAATTGATTATACGAGGTCATATTAGGCCATTTTTTTTAGAAAATATATAAATAAAGTGTCAAAATGAATTTATTATTCAAAAATGAATAAGTATTTCCCTTTTTTATTAGTTATCACTCTCACAATTTTCATTATTTCCTGTGATTCAAATGAAAATTATGATTCACAGATAGTTATAAATAAGGAGGAGGAATCGGATTGGAAATTAGCATCTTTAGCGGTAAAGCAATTTTTTATCGGTGATCGTTCGGTAATCAATAATAAATCTATTGGAAAAAAAATAAATACGATACCGATCCCATTGCCAAAATATCAGAAAATAAAGGAAAATCAGGTCTATCCTTTATTTGAATCTTCTAAGTATCTTAATTTTTCAGATTTATCTATTTCTCTAAATAAAGATTCATCAATTAAAGAATTAATATTTGATATTTATATTGAAAGAAAAAATGAAATGAGTCTTTTAGAAAAGGACATGGAAGTTTTTTTTGAAAAACGATTTGGGAAACCAGAAACCTTGGATTCAGGAATGGATTATTGGGAAAAAAATAATACCCGAATCTACATGGTTAAATCTGATGACCATTTTGATTCGGGTATTCGGGTATTAATTCGTAAAAATTAAATTTCTAATATCCAATTATATCTATCAGGAATCAATCCTAATTTAAGATCATTAATTTCTTTTAGAACTTTCAAAGTAAATGCATCTTTGGGAGTTTCAGGCAATTGATAATTCTTACCTTTATAACCGATCTCGGAAATATGGGTAATTACTGCTGCTGTTCCTGCACCAAAGGCTTCTTGAACCTTTCCTGATTCAATTCCTTCAATTAGTTCTTCTACAGATATACTTCTTTCTTCTACTTCTATTCCCCAATCCTTCGCAATTTGAATAATGGATCTTCTGGTAATGCCATCTAAAATTGAAGTAGAAGGTGCAGCCGAAACTAATTTCCCATCAATCATAAACATGATATTCATCGTGCCAGCTTCCTCAATATATTTATGCTCCTTGGCATCTGTCCAGATTAATTGGTCGTAACCTTCCGAAACTGCTTTGGCAGTAGGATATAAAGAACCAGCATAATTACCAGCATTTTTAGAATAACCTACCCCACCTTTTGCCGCACGAATATATTCAGTCTCTATCTTTACTCTTAAGGGCTTACTATAATAGGCTCCAACTGGAGAATTGATAATCATGAAACGATAGGTTTTGGAAGGACTAACCCCTAAATATTCATCTGTTCCAAACATAAATGGTCTTATATACAAAGAATAGCCTTCTTTTTCAGGCACCCAAGCACTGTCTAATTTGATTAATTCCTTTAGATTGTCCATGAAAATTTCTCTTGGAACTAAAGGCATAGCCATTCTTTCGGCAGAAATATTTAATCTATTGAAATTGTCTTCCGGACGAAAAATTCTTACTTTTCCGTCTTTTCCTTTATAGGCTTTTAAGCCTTCGAAAATAGATTGGCCATAATGAATGGACATCAAGGCAGGTTGAAATTCCATTGGACCATAAGGTACGATTTTTGAGCTCTGCCAATCACCATTTGCATATTCTGCAACATACATATGGTCTGCAAAGGTTCTACCGAATATTAGATTATCGAAATCAATTCGGTTTATTCTTGATTCTACTACTTGACTGATGCTTGTTTTCATTTATTTACTTCCCTGAGATCCAAGGTATTTCAT
>JBJOIA010000071.1:0-9745 GCA_046047395.1 Bacteroidota bacterium
TCAATATTATTCCTTCTTTTGAAAATGGAAAACCAGATTTATATTTAGGCTCTGTGAATTGCGATTATCTAACGCGAATTTCTTTGGATGAAAATGAGGCCTATACAAAGGTAGATTACCAGTTTCCTGATATGGGGGATAGTCGATTCTATATCCCATTGGCTTTTAATTTAAATGGTGATTTAATTATAAGCTCTAATGATGCACAAGCTGAAATGCCAATTGACCATTCCAAAACGGTTTATCGATATAGTTCTGGCCAAAGTGGATGGACCTTAAAAGAGAATAATTTCCTGCAAAATGAAATGGTAGATTATGGAAAGAATAATTCCACTGCCTATTTTGATTATGATTCAGATGGTAAAAAAGATTTAATTTCAACGGATTATGAATCTTGGCTATATCTATTGAAAAATTCAGGATCGAATAAAAATCCAGTTTTTGAGGAAAAATTATTGGTGAGTCCGCTAGGTAAATTATTGGTTAGAAATGGGCAAATTTTGGGTGTTCATGATCAATTATTCTTCTTTTTTAATTTAGCGGATAATATTGGATTAAAAATTTTGAGTTCGAATTCTGAAAATATTGAAAGTGCTGATGTAAGTTTTATTCTTCCAAATGAGGCTTTGTCGATGAATGACTGGGATGGAAATGGCAAACCAAATTTATTGGTTAGGCATTTTTCTGGGGATTTTGATGAATATGAATTTGATGGAAGGGCATTTAAATTGGTAAAGGAGAATTGGGGACAGAATTCTATTTCAGGAATGCAAACGATTATCCATGGAGATTTTGAGGGAAAAGGGGAGGAGGGTTTTCTTGGGAATGATTTTGATGGAAATATTTATTTAGGAAATTATAATATAAAGGAAAATAGTATCAACTGGACAAAATTGGAGAATGATTTTATAGGTTTAGGGGCGAAATTATTTCCTGCGGATTGGAATGAGGATGGAATCATGGATTTTGGGGTTTCAAGTATCAATGGGGGGATCTTAATTTATCAGAATCAGTCAAAGGGACCAGATATTTCAAAAGACTCCTTTGTTGTTTGGCCAAATCCAAACAATGGGGAATTTAATATATTTTCGGATGAAAGTGCGGAATATCAAATATATGATAATCAAGGAAGAATCATCCAATCAGGTACCGTTTTAGCCAATAAAATCGAAAACATCCGAATTAGTCAATCAGGACTCTACATTATTCGAATCGGCGATAAATCAGAAAAAGTAATTGTTTACTAAGAACTACGAGTTTCGAGTTACGAACTACGAGTTACGAGTTACGAATTACGAGTTACGAGTTACGAATTACGAGGTACGAATTACGAGTTACGAGTGAATAGGGAAGGTTACCCAAATTGCCTTATATCTTTGCGACCTTTGCGATTTAACTTTCGGTCCTTTGCGTTAAGGCACCAATTCTTAAACTTACACAGATTTAGAAACATTGCCTTAACCACCCCGTCTGCTTCGCAGCCACCCCGGCACGGCTGCCGCTCGTAGTTCGTAACTCGTAGTTCGTAACTCATAGTTTCAAACTCAAAATATGTTTTAAGGAAACGATGATTACGACTAATCCTACTAGAATCATCATGGATTTTACGGGAATTCGACGGGCTAAACGAGCAGCAATGGGAGCCGATACTACTCCTCCGAGGATTAATCCTGCTATGACTTGCCAATAACCCAAACCAATTATAGTAAAGAAGGTAACTGAGGAGGCTAAGGAAACAAAAAATTCTGTCAAATTTACTGAGCCGATGGTATACATTGGGTGCCTCCCATTCGCAATAAGAGTGGAAGAAACAATGGGTCCCCATCCACCTCCTCCTATGGCATCCAACCATCCACCTACCAAGGCTAATAATCCCACTCTTTTGGTTGGTTTTTTGACAATCCTCTTCGTTAGGGCTTTCTTGATAATTATTATTCCAAGAAATAAAGTATAAATCGAAACGACAGGGCGAAGATATTGGGAATATTCCTCTAAGCTAGAAAGAAAATAGGCCCCCAAAATAGCACCTATGATTCCTGGGATTACCAGTGTTTTAAATAATTTTGAATTGACATTTCCAAACTTTAAATGCAAATATCCAGACACACCTGAAGTGAATATTTCTGAAGCATGAACGGAGGCCGAAGCTGCTGCTGGCGTTATTCCAATACTCAATAAAAAAGTAGTCGCTGTAACTCCATAAGCCATCCCTAATGCCCCATCAATTAATTGAGCTAAAAATCCACCTGCCACATACCAAAAAAACTCATAATCCAATTCAAGAGCTAATGCGGATATTTTTTCAAAAGTAAAATATGAAAAAATCAAATGACCAAGTATCATTAACCCTATTGCATTCGAAACATGGATTATGATTTCAGTTGAGCTTCTCTTTCTTCCAATAATCGTCTTAAATGCATTAATTAAGCTAGGGTAACGCTGAAAATTTTCTTTTTCTTGACCTTGCATTTTTTCTATTTTCTAAATTTCAAATACAAACATACAAAAGAATATTTAATCTACCAATTTTATAGAGTAATAAAATATAAATTCACTCTTTGCTCTTCAACTTTTATTTTAGACCACGAATAAATTCATGGGCTAAAATATTTCCTCTTCCCTCTTCCCTCTTGACTATTCACTATTCTCAAATCTTTTCCTTATTTTTGCACTTTAAAAATAAAGTATGATAACTGAGTATCGATTTAGAGAGATAGAAAAGAAGTGGCAAGCGCTATGGGAAGAACAGAAAGTATTTGCAGCAAAGATTAATCCCAATAAACCAAAATATTATGTTTTAGACATGTTTCCTTATCCTTCAGGGGCGGGGTTGCATGTGGGACATCCCCTTGGTTATATTGCCTCAGATATCATGGCAAGGTATAAGCGTTTAAAAGGTTTTGAAGTTTTGCATCCAATGGGATTTGATTCTTTTGGCTTACCTGCTGAACAATATGCTATTCAAACCGGTCAGCACCCAGCCATTACTACAGAACAAAATATTCAAAAATATATTTCCCAATTAAAAAATATTGGTTTTTCATTTGATTGGGATCGTGAAGTTCGTACTTCCAATCCGGATTATTATAAATGGACTCAATGGATTTTCATGCAATTATTTAATTCCTGGTATAATATGGAATCAGATAAGGCAGAACCAATTGAATCCTTGATTTCAATTTTAAATGAAAAAGGTTCAGTTGGTTTAAAGGCCAATTGCGAGGAAGATTTAGCAAGAATTTCTGCTGAGACCTGGAATTCATATTCTGAAGAAGAACAATATGAATATTTATTGAATTTTCGTTTAGCTTATCTTGACGATTCCGTGGTGAATTGGTGTCCGGCTTTAGGAACAGTTTTAGCAAACGACGAGGTGAAAGATGGTGTTTCTGAAAGAGGAGGTTATCCTGTTGAACAGAAAAAAATGCGTCAGTGGTCTATGCGCATCACTGCTTATGCAGACCGCCTATTAAAAGGCCTAGATACAGTGGATTGGGTTGATTCTTTAAAAGAACAACAAAGGAATTGGATTGGAAAATCCATCGGGGCGGATGTAGAATTTGATATCGATCAGCCTGTTGAGGCACTTCAAGGAAAGAAAATTAAAGTATTTACCACGCGTGTGGATACAATCTATGGGGTTTCCTTTATGGTATTGGCTCCTGAGCATGAATGGGCATTGGAATTAACCACGGCAGATCAAAAATCAGCTGTAGAAGATTATATTAAATGGACGAAATCTCGTTCAGAATTAGACCGTTTATCCGAGGTTAAAACGGTATCTGGGGTATTTACTGGTTCTTATGTAATCAATCCCTTTAACAATGAAAAAGTGCCTATTTATTTGGCAGATTATGTATTGGCGGGTTATGGAACAGGTGCAGTAATGGGTGTACCTTCTGGAGATCAAAGAGACTGGAATTTTGCGACACATTTTGGTCTTCCAATTCTTCCAATCTTAGATTCTCAAAAGGAAATTGATCAGCAAGCTGATAATACCAAGGAGGGGAAATACATTAATTCAGGAATGATTAATGGAATGGGGTATAAAGAGGCAACTCAAACCCTAATTCAGTTCTTAGAGGAAAAGGGGATAGGAAAGGCCAAAGTTCAATATAGAATGCGGAATGCAGTTTTCTCAAGACAACGTTATTGGGGAGAACCTGTACCGGTTTATTTTAAGAAAAATTCAAAAGGAAAATTATTGCCTTATTTGATAGAGGAACAAGATTTACCTTTAGAATTACCCAAAATTGATAAGTATTTGCCAACAGAAACAGGGGAGCCACCATTAGGAAGAGCTGCAGAAGATTGGAAATATAAAGGAGAATTTGATTACGAATGGTCTACTATGCCTGGATGGGCAGGTTCTTCCTGGTATTGGTATCGTTATATGGATGCTAAAAATGCCCATGAATTTGCAAGCAAAGAGGCAATCAATTATTGGAAGGGTGTAGATTTATATATCGGAGGCTCTGAACATGCAACAGGCCATTTATTGTATTCCCGTTTTTGGAATAAATTCTTGAAGGATTTAGGTTATGTTGAGCAAGAGGAATTTGCCAAGAAATTGATTAACCAAGGGATGATTCAAGGTCGCTCCAATTTTGTTTATCGATTAAAAGATTATGAAAAAGTTACTTTTGTTTCGGCTGGACTGAAAAAAGATTATGATGTTGCTGCCTTGCATGTGGATGTTAATATTGTGGAGAATGATATTCTAAATATAGAAGCCTTTAAAAAATCGAGAACGGATGTGCCGGAAGATGCAGAATTTATTTTAGAGAATGGGAAATATATTTGTGGTTGGGAGATTGAAAAAATGTCCAAATCTAAATTCAATGTGGTGAATCCGGATGATTTAGTGGATAAATATGGGGCAGATACCTTGCGGGTTTATGAAATGTTCTTGGGACCATTGGAGCAGTTTAAACCATGGAATACCAATTCTATTTCAGGATCTTTTAATTTCTTGAAAAAAGTTTGGAGATTATTTTACGATGATCAAACGCAGAAATTAAAGGTTACGGATTCTGAGCCAACAGCAGAGCAATTAAAGACTTTGCATGCGACGATCAAAAAAGTGGAAGAAGATTTAGAGAAATATTCATTCAATACAGTGGTATCCACTTTGATGATTTGCGTGAATGAATTATCTACTCAAAAAACTACTTCAAAATCAATCTTGAAGGATTTATTGTTGTTATTGAGTCCGTATGCACCGCATATTTCAGAGGAACTTTGGATTGCAATAGGAGAGGAGGCAGGAACGATTTCTTATGCTGAATTCCCTAAATTTAATGCAGCCTATTTGGTGGAGGATAGCATCAATTATCCAATATCATTCAATGGAAAAGTTCGTTTGACATTAGATTTCCCAGCGGAGGCCAATCCGAAGGATATTGAGGCCGAAGTATTGTCGAATGAAGGAGTCCTTAAGCAATTAGCTGGTCAGACTCCTAAAAAAGTTATTGTTGTACCGAAGAGAATAGTGAATATTGTTGTTTAATTGTTTTTCAAGCTTGAATTAATTTTCTTTTCTAATACATCGATTTTTTTCTCCATTGCTTCATTTCTTTTTTTCAAGGCATCAATTAATTCTTGTTGTTCTTGGATGGCCTTGGTAAGAACGGGGATTAGCGCCTCGTAATTTACCGATTTATAATCTTTTTCTGAACCATCACCCGAGACAACAGCAGGGATCACCGCTTCTAATTCTTGGGCGATAAAACCATATTGTAATTTGATCGGATCAGCATTCGTCATGCGTTCATTTTTTGTATTCCAATAATAGGAAGAAGGTTTTAATTGAAGTACTTCTTTTAAACCAAGATTAATGGCCTGAATATCCTTTTTAAAGCGACGATCGGAACTTAATTGAGATCCATTTGCATAAATTGTACCTGCTACTGTCAACATATTTGAACCATTTGGGGTATCAGTGCCTATGGAAATTTGAACAGTATTAAAAGGATCACCAACATATTTTCCATAAATTTCATTCCCAATATTCAATTGGTAGCTGCCAGTTGTGGATGGAAAGTTTGTGGTAGAACCTATGGCAATGTTATAGCTTCCTGCGGATAAATTTCGACCCGCATAATATCCTAGGGCTGTATTATCACTTCCACTAGAATAATATAAGGCATCATACCCATTGGCAGTATTGTAATCTCCCCGTTGATTAAAATGAAGTGCTCGATTGCCAATTCCAATATTGAAACTTCCACTGGTATTATATTGAAGGGTTTGAACCCCATTTGCAATATTATTTGCTCCTGAAGTATTTGAATAAAGTGCTTGATTACCTATAGCCTGATTCGTGTTATTATTCCCTTTTCCCCTTCCAATTCTCATGCCATTCACCGAAATATCATTTGTACTTGTTAAACTATCAGCCATTAAGTTATTGGTTCCTAAATCAACATTTCCTGTGGCACCGGTGTAGGGTACTAAGTTGGAAATTGACGGCAAATTTTGCTCACTAATTTGTCCGGTGCTTGGGTCTTTCACCAAGGCTTTTGTGGCAGTAGTGATGGTAGGGGTATTGGCAATTCTTGCAGTCCCATTTATATCGAAATTATATGCAGGGGTTGATGTATTGATACCATATTGGGCAGAACTTGAATAAATATTCGTTCCATACAATGAAGAGGCTAAGACGAATTGGTTGTCACCAGTAGCATTGGGAACGTAGGAAGTCCATCCAATGGCAATATTTTTCGAACCAGTGGTTATATTACCACCTCCAGACCAACCAATCCCTATATTGGAACTTCCACCATTAAAATAAACGGTTGACCGTACTTGATTTAATGAATAGGCTCCCACGCCTGTATTATGAATAGAATTTGTAGCGTTTGACAAGGAATTATAACCTATTGAGGTATTTCCATTAAAATTCACATTTTGACCTGATTGATATCCTATGGCAGTATTTTCATAAGAAGTACTTGAATTACTATTTAAGGCATTGATTCCAATTGCTAAATTTCTATTATTATCTTGATGTGTAGAATTACCTCTTCCAATTCTAATACCATTCACTGAAATATCATTGTTACTACTCAAACTCCCAGCAGTTAAGGTATTGGTCCCCAAATCAACATTGGCTGTTGCACCGGCGTAGGGAATTTGGCTAACCCAACTGCTGCCATTATAGTACATAAATTGATTTGTAGTACTATCAAAGGCTACTAAACCTTTGGAAGGATTTAAGATAGCATTCCGGTTAGTGGTAGTCATTCTCGGCAATAATAGTCCTTTATCAGACGATTCCACTTCCAAAGCTGCGGAGCCATTAACCTGACCATTTGAATTTTCCGTTGAAATCTTTACCTGAGAGAAAAGATTGGTGCTCAAAAATATAGCAAGAGCGATAAGAATATATTTTTTTATTGACTTCATTTTATTAGGTGATTAGATATATTCATAATTTTAAATAATTTTTTTTGAATAATTTCTGTTTAATTTAATTTTTCAAAAGTAATGGAAGAATAACCTCTTACAGTAAAACCAGATGAACTTGGTCGAAAATAAATTATGTCCATTTCATTCAAAGTTAAAATTTCACTAATACTCCCTGAATTAAGGTTTGAAACATATAAATATTTGATTGCTGAAGATGAATTATGGGCGTTTTCGTTAAAAGTACCCCATCCATCGATTCCAGAACCTGAAAACACAAAATTTAAAGTAATACGATAAATTCCACTTCTATTTATTGTAAAAAGTCCATTATTAGACCCCATTGATCCAAAATTGCCTGTGTTGATGGTTGGTGAATTATTCCATTTGATATTAAATTCGGGTGAGCTAATAGCATGCACCTCATCCTGAGTAATATTATATTTCATTATTTTGGGTCCAAAATCTTGCTCACTAATTTGACCAGTGGTTGGGTCTTTAACCAAGGCTTTGGTTGCGGTAGTAATGGTGGGAGTATTGGAAATTGTTAAACTATTTGTTGTTAATGAATAAGATCCCAAATTTACATTGGTGGTTGCACCAGTGTAGGGAACTAAATTATTAGTGATCGTTGAAAAATTTAGCTCACTAATCTGCCCTGTAGTAGGGTTTTTAACCAAAGCTTTGGTGGAAGAGGAGATGGTGGGGGTGTTGTTTATTTTTGCAGTTCCATTCACTTCCAAGGTAGCAGTAGGGTTATTCGTTCCAATTCCAATTAAAACAGCATTATTTGGGTCATCCACATATTTCCCATAAATCTCATTCCCAATATTTAATTGAAAACTACTCGTTTGAGAAGGAAAATTTGTATTTGCACCAATTGCTATATTATTAATCCCATAAGTTAAATTTCTGCCAGATAAATATCCTAAAGCCGTATTATATTGCCCTTGAGAATCGTATAATGCATTATTTCCTACTGCAGTATTTCCTGATCCAATATCATTATTACGAAGTGCACCAGAACCATGGGCTTCATTAAAAGATCCAGCAGTATTAAAATAAAGTGCTTGATTGCCAATTGCAGAATTAAATGTTCCAGTGGTATTAGAATAAAGCGCTTGGGAACCAACAGCTAGGTTGTTAGAAACATTTCCACTTCCTCTTCCAAAATTCAATCCATTTACTAAAATATCATAATTAATTCTTAAACTATCAGCAATTAATTTGTTCGAACCCAAATCCACATTTCCTGTGGCGCCGGAATAGGGTACAAAACCTTGCTCACTAATTTGCCCTGTATTTGGGTCTTTAACCAAGGCTTTGGTAGCAGAGGTAATGGTGGGAACCGTATCTATTCTGGCCGTTCCTTTTACATCCAAGGTATAGGTTGGATTGTTTTTATTGATTCCATATTTTGCATTACTTGAATATATATTTGTTCCATACAAAGAAGAAGCTAAAACAAACTGGTTGGAGCTGGTTAAAGAAGGTAAATTGGAATTTCTACCGATGGCAATATTATTATCACCACTTTCTTGATCGTGCCCAGCATTTGCACCTAAAGCAATATTACCATTTCCTTCTAAATTCCATAAACTTTCAAATCCGATAGCCGTATTTTCTGAACCTCCTTGGTTTCCAGATCCATTACTATAATGTTGGTAACCAAGACTAATTAGTGAATTAGATCCTAATGAAGTATTTTTACTGCCTGAATAATTAAATGTTTGCGTTCTATCCCCAATTGCCACATTATTCCCACCACCTGAAATTCTTTCCAAACTATTGCTACCAATGGCCAAATTATATGAACCATTTTCATTAGATCTAAGCGCATTATTTCCAATACCGATATTTCCTCCGTCTCCACTTAAATTACTACTTGAAAGAACACTATCTCCTATGGCAATATTACCATCTACTCCATTTGGATTGGGCAAGGCATTAACCCCCAAAAAATAGGAATTTGTACCGAAAGGACTTTGAATATTTAGACTACGACCAATTCGTATATTACTGACTGTTAAGTTGGTAGAATTTAAACTATTAGCAGTTAAACTATTAGTTCCCAAATTCACATTGCCTGTCGCCCCAGTATAGGGTACTTTATTATTAGTAATTGTTGAAAAATCTAGCTCACTAATCTGTCCGGAGGTTGGGTCTTTAACCAAGGCTTTGGTAGCAGTGGAAATAGAGGGAGTGCTTCCTGAAATTGTAAAGCCACTCGCTGTCATATTGCCACTGGTAGCAACAGAAGTAATATCACTATTTCCTAATTGAATTTTATTGCTTGCATCTACAGTTGCATGGTATCCAATTACAATGGCGTTAGTTA
>JBJOIA010000072.1:0-4492 GCA_046047395.1 Bacteroidota bacterium
TAACGCAAAAGGATTTCCATGAGCAAAATATGGCTAAATTGAATTTATATTATTTAACCATGACGGAATACGATAAGGAATTCCAAGGGGTGAAGGTAATCTTTAGTGATTCAAATTTACCGATGACCTTGGGAGAGGTTTTAGAGGGAGCGGGGAAAAAACAAATTCGTATAGCTGAAACCGAAAAATATCCCCATGTAACGTTTTTCTTTTCAGGAGGAAGAGAAAATCCATTCAATGGACAAAAGAATATCTTGAGAAATTCTCCTAAAGTTGCAACGTATGATTTGCAACCAGAAATGTCTGCTGCAGAATTAAAAGATGCCCTAATTCCTGAATTATTGAATGAATCAGCTGATTTTGTTTGTTTGAATTTTGCAAATCCAGATATGGTAGGCCATACTGGTGTATTTGAGGCTGTAGTCAAAGCAGTGGAGACTGTTGACCAATGTGCCAAAGAAGTAGTAGAGGCAGGCCTTTCCAAAGGGTATACTTTTATTATCATAGCAGACCATGGAAATGCAGATGTAATGGTCAATGAAGATGGTAGCCCGAATACTGCCCACTCAACCAATTTAGTACCTTGTATTTTGGTTGATAAGGATTTCCATCCTAACTTAAAAGACGGTAAACTAGGAGATATAGCCCCTACGATTTTAAAATTAATGGGAGTGGAAAAGCCAACTGAAATGACAGGGAACGAGTTATTTTAAAGTAATAAATAAAACCTGCTTTAATAAAATACCTAATGAAAAACCACTATTCAAAAACTGCCATGATGGTAGCAGTTGTTCGCGCAGGCCATACAATAATAGAAAAAGGGGAAATTTACAGAGATAATTTTTCATCTTATTTTGTAGATTTTCCCTATTCAATCATCATTCGATCTAAAATCTTATTTCGATTTGTTCGAAATATAATTCTAAAAAAGATTTCAACTGTTCCAACTCAGAATTTGTATCGAGCGAGATTTGTTGAAGACTTTTTTATTCATCATAAAAATAAATTTGATACATTTATCAATTTTAGTGCAGGTTTTGACTGTCTATTATTGAAATATTCTTCTATTTTTCCGGAATTTAAATTTATAGAAATAGATCATCCTTTTACTCAGGAACATAAATTAAAAATCATAAAAGAAAATCCTCTTACTTTTTCTTCTTTTAAAAATCTGGAATTCATTTCTATTGATTATGAGAATGAATCAATTGAAAATAAGGTTTTCAATAAATTTAAAAATGCTTCTAAACCAGTATTAGGGATTTGGATGGGTACCACTTATTATATTTCAAAAAAAACGATTTATGAATTTTTAGAAATATTTTCAAAGAACACACCTAAGGGCAGTAAATTGATTTTTGATTATGGAATAGTCGATTCTGAATTGAATATTCAAGATCAACAAATCTATCAGGATCTAAGGGAATATGTAGCGAAAAAAGGAGAACCTATGATTAGTTGTTTTTCTAAATTAGAAATAAGTGAATTTTCTACTAAATTTCAATTTAAAATAAATCAAAATCTAAGTCTTCAAGAATTGAATTATCATTTTCCAAGAAAAGAGTATTATCCTATATCCGGATTTTCAAAGATTTTAGTTTTGGAGGTGGTGTAAGGTAATTATTCAATTTCTCCCTCGATAGGATTATTGTCTTCATCTACCAAGACATAGATGGTTTCTTTTTCTTTTTTCATGAGAAATTTCTCACGAGCAATTCTTTCCATTTCTGGTTTGCTACCAATTAGAGCTTCTGATTCCTTATCTAGTTCTTTTAATTTCTTTTGATAATAGGAAATTTCGTTCTCTATTTCATTTAACTCATTCCAAAGACGATATTGGTAGCTAATATCATTATTATCTAAGAAAAACATCCAAACAAATAGGACAGCAATGGTAACGAAAAAAAATCGTTTATTTGCCGACCACAATGTTTGGATGATTTCTTTCATTTATTTAGAATTTTAATCCTGGGAAATAAGCATTTGCTCCTAATTCCTCTTCAATTCTTAATAATTGATTGTATTTCGCCATTCTATCAGAACGAGAAGCTGATCCAGTTTTGATTTGACCCGTATTTAAAGCAACAGCTAAATCAGCGATTGTTGCATCTTCAGTTTCTCCAGAACGGTGAGACATGACCATTTTATAAGAATGTTTCGTTCCTAGGTTAACCGTATTAATGGTTTCTGTTAAAGAACCAATTTGGTTTACTTTTACTAATACAGCATTTGCTACACCCTTATCAATACCTTCTTGTAAACGATTTACATTTGTTACGAATAAATCGTCTCCTACTAATTGGCATTTAGATCCAATTTTAGCAGTAACATCTGCCCATCCGTTCCAATCATCTTCCGCCATACCATCTTCAATTGAAATGATTGGGTATTTATTCACCCAAGACTCCCAATAAGAAGCCATCTCAGAAGAATTTAATTGTTTGCCATCTGATTTTTTGAAAGTATATAAACCAGTTTTTTCATCATAGAATTCTGAAGAAGCGGCATCCATAGCAATGAAGATCTCTTCACCTGGCTTATATCCTGCTTTTTCAATAGATTGAAGAACGATTTCGATTGCCTCCTCGTTCGACTTGATATTTGGTGCAAAACCACCCTCATCTCCAACGTTGGTAGAATAACCTTTGCCCTTTAATACACCTTTTAAAGCATGGAATACTTCAGTACCCATTCTTAAAGCGTGAGAGAAAGATTCTGCTTTTGCAGGCATTACCATAAATTCTTGGAAATCGATTGAATTATCTGCGTGAGAACCACCGTTTAAGATGTTCATCATTGGAACAGGTAAGGTATTTGCATTTACTCCACCGATATAACGGTAAAGAGACATACCCGCTTCCTGGGCAGCAGCTTTTGCTACAGCCATAGAAACACCTAAGATAGCATTTGCCCCTAAGTTACCTTTATTGGCAGTACCATCTAATTCAATCATTAATTTATCAATCATGTTTTGCTCAGAAACCTCTAAGCCCCATAATTCTTCAGCAATTTTAGTATTTACGTTTTCAACAGCCTTTAAAACTCCCTTTCCTACGTAAACGGATTTGTCTTCATCACGAAGTTCTACTGCTTCGTGGATACCAGTAGATGCTCCAGATGGAACAGCTGCTCTTCCAAAAGCACCATCTTCTGTGCGGATATCTACTTCAACCGTTGGATTTCCTCTTGAATCCAAAATTTGTCTTGCATGTACGTATTGTATTGCACTCATTTTGTAAAATTAGTTTTTGTTATCTCTTTTAAAATAGATGCAAAAATAGTTTATTTTCAGTTTATTACCAAAATATCATTATTATTGGATTGTGAAGAGATTACTTCATCGGAACGTAAATTATTTTTTTGGTTTCGAAGAATTCTTCTTTAAAATAGTTCTTCAGTTCAAATTCACGGTATTTTCTTTTTAATTCACTTAATTCCTCTTTTAAATCGCCTCCCTTTAAAGCTATAATGCCATTATTTAAATCATGGAAATTATTTTTATTGAATTTATTCCTCGTCCAATTATATAAGGGTAAAATTCTTGTAACTGCCCTCGTAACTACAAATTCTACTTCAATATTTAATTTCTCTGCTCTTTCATGGTAGGCCTCAACATTCTTTAAGCCTAATTCTTTTGAAATTTCTTCTACAACTTTGATTTTTTTCCCGATAGAATCTACAAGAGTGAATTTTACTTCGGGGAAAAAAATGGCCAATGGAATCCCTGGAAATCCGCCACCCGTTCCTAAATCTAATATTTCTGTTCCTGGTTTAAATTGAATAAACTTGGCAATTGCTAAAGAATGCAAAATATGTTTTTCCATTAATTCATCAATATCTTTCCGAGAAATTACATTGATTTTTTCATTCCAAAAACGATACAATTCAGGCAATTGTTGAAATTGTTGAATTTGATTTGGATTTAATTCTGGGAAATAAGAAACTAGTTTATCAATTTGCACGGCTTTTACCTTTTTTCAATTTTTTAATTTCAACTAATAGTTTTTTTGCCTCCTTATTCTGAGAATTTTTCCTGTCTGAATTCTTTGTAACTTTCGCCAAATATAATTCTGCAGATTGTAGATCCTTTTTTTGAATCGCAATTTTTGCTAGATAATTTAAAGCCGCTAAATAATAGTTCGACTTAATATCATTTATTTTTTCTGTAAATTTAACCGTTTGGTCAAAATAAATTTTTGCTTCACTATAATTTTTATAAATGGCAAATTGATAATATCCCATAAAATAACTAGCATATCTTCCACTTACTTCCTCATATCCTGTATATTTTTCATCAATTTTTCTGAGAATATCTTGAGATAACCGCATACATTCATCCATTTTTCCATTGAAAAAACAAGTTCTGGCCAGCATTCTTTCAAAATAAGGATTATTGGGAAATTGGTTATAGGTATATTTTGCTAAATCATATCCTTTATTGGATAAACCTTCCATGGCATAAATTGATAATAAAAAATATCTTGCCTCGGTT
>JBJOIA010000073.1:0-7719 GCA_046047395.1 Bacteroidota bacterium
ACTAAAGAAGAAACCATGGGCCCGGATGTCCTAGCATCTCGTCCCACAATTATTGTATTTGAAGGGTTATTTTGACTTCTCAACCAAGTTCCATAGGCTGAAGCGAATGTTACAATATCCAATGGGGTCAATCCATCACCTGGCTTTCCACCGATGGTCCCTCTAATTCCTGAAATAGATTTTATTAAACTCATGTTAATACAAAGTTAATTAGAAAATTAGAATATTAGAATATTCTTAGATTCTCTCTAACTCTGATTTTGAAAATCTATTAATTAATTATCAAATAACCGATTACTTTTCCATTATCTGCACTACCTCCACTAGAAGATACTTGAAAGTATTGACCGGCGGAACGTGTTATAACGGCCATGTTTCCAGTTTGGCCACTTTGTGGTGTGAGTAATATGATGGAATTGTTAGTAACACCTGTGGCGTTTACAATGGCATTTCCTTGGGCATTAAGCGTAAAAGTTCCTGTGGAAGAATAGGGTTGGCCTGTTTCCATAGAAATTTTGGAATTTTCTCCTCTTATTTTTAAACTTCCCATTATATCTAAGGTGGCGGTAGGATTGGCAGTACCAATACCTAATTTTACTGAAGTAGAATCATATATATTTTTTCCGTAAATCGAAGAAGCTATAGTCAATTGATTGGAGCCTGTGGTAGAGAGGAATATTGTTTGCGAACCAATAGCGATATTATTGTCTCCAGAGGTTAGGTTGTTTCCGGAGTTATAGCCTATTGTAGTATTATTATTTCCAGATTTATTCGATATTAAGGCTTTAGCACCAATACTGGTATTATTACTTCCTGATGTATCTAGGTTAGAAGATTGATACCCAATTCCTGTATTATTATTTCCAGATTTATTGTGATAAAGTGCTTGCAAGCCAATTGAGGTATTCCAATTTCCAGAAATATTTTCATAAAGGGAGGCATATCCTAAAGATGTATTACTATGTCCATTCTTGTTATAATATAAGGAAAAAACCCCAATACCCGTATTTGCTTCTCCTATAGTATTAAAAAATAAAGATTTATACCCCAAGGCAGTATTATATGTACCAATAGTATTAGAAAATAAGGATTGATAACCTATGGAAGTATGACCATAATGCGTATTAACTTTCAAGGCTTCAAAGCCAAGAGCCGTATTAGCATTATTATCTCCTCCACCCAGACCAACCGTAATTCCATTTACAGTTAAATTGTCTGCCACATTTAAATTATAGGCTGTACCATTGGTTACATCTAATTTATTATTGAATAAATCAGATGACCAGGTAGCATTTCCATTGGTATCGGATGTTAAAATTTTTCCAGTGCCAGGAACTCCTCCTCTTATTCTAAGGGTTCCCTGAACGTCTAATGATGCAGTAGGATTTGCCGTTCCAATTCCTAATTTTACCGCAGTGGAATCATATATATTTTTCCCATAAAATGAAGAACCAATCACTAGTTGGTTGGAACCAGAGGGGTCGGGAAAATTTGTTTTAGAAGAAATAATAATGTTTTTATTCCCTGTATTAAGGTTGAAGCCTGAAGAATCCCCGATGGCAATATTTTGATTTCCAGTAGAAGCCCTAAGTGAAAAGTATCCCAAAGCAGTATTTCTTTGTCCAGTTGTATTGGAAACAAGAGAATTGCTCCCAATTGCGGTATTATTCCCGCCTGAGGTATTTGCCCCTAGGGCAGAAATACCTATAGCTAAATTAGTTGAGCCTGTGGTATTGGAAGTTAAGGTACCAAATCCAAAAGCCAAATTAGCAAATCCACTAGAATTTGTAGTAAGCGAAGAGTTTCCGATAGCTACATTAAAAAAACCTGTGTTATTAGAATTAAGCGCCTGATTTCCAATAGCCAAATTATTTTGACCAGAAGTATTAGAACTCAATGCTTGAATACCTAGAGCCTGATTAGTTTCAATATTACCATTTCCATTTCCAATAGTCAATTTATCAACTTTCAAATTCTTGACGATTAAACTATCTGAAATGGTTAGATTAGTTGCAGTACCATTCGTATATTTTAGATTACCTTTTATATCCAAGGTTGCCTTTGGATTTGCGGTACCAATTCCAATTTGCACAGAGGTAGAATCATAAATATATTTACCGTAAACAGAAGAGGCAAGCACTAATTGGTTAGAAGCTGTTGAAATAGGCAAACTAATTTTTGATCCAATTAGAATATTTTTATTACCAGTAGTTAGGTTATAACCGGAGGAATCTCCAATAGCAATATTTTGATTCCCATTAGAAGCCCTTAAGGAATAAGCACCTATGGCAGTATTTCTATTTCCAGTTGAATTAGCATAAAGCGAAAAATTGCCGAATCCTGAATTATTACTTCCAGAAGTATTATTATACAAAGCTTGAGTTCCAAAGGCTGAATTAATTTGTCCTGTAGAATTGGTAAAAAGGCTTAATGAACCAAATGCATTATTAGAATTTCCAGTGGTATTAGAGTATAAGCTTTGAGCACCCCAGGCAGAATTAGATGCTCCAAAAGTATTTTTATTAAGAGATTGATACCCTCCGGCTGAATTATAATCCCCACTTGTATTGGAAAAAAGGGTTTGAATACCAAGTGCAAGGCTATATAGTTTTTCTCCCTTTCCCCGTCCTAAAAATATTCCATTCACCTTTAGACTATCTGAAATAGTTAAATTGCTTGCAGTCCCATTTGACTTATCCAATTTTTTATCAATTTTTGATTCTATCCTTCTTGAAAGGGCGATGGTATCATTTTTTAAAAGGAAAGTATTAAATATTTCTGTCCCATTAACACTAAGATTTTCCCAACTGGCATTTCCGTAATTATCTGAGGTCAATACCTTTCCAAAACCTGGGGTTCCGGTAGTACGTAGTCGAAGTCCTCCTTTTAGGTCTAAGGTAGTAGTGGGCGAGGCTGTACCTATTCCTAAAAGTACAATGGTAGAATCATAGACATCTCTTCCATAAATAGAGGAGCCTAAAACCAATTGATTTGAACCATTGGGTAATGGAAAATTAGAATTAGTACCTAAAGCAATATTATTATTTCCTGATAAAAAATTATTGCCTGCATTGTAACCTATTCCAATATTGTTGTTTCCTGCAAATTTACCAATCATTACATTATAGCCAACTGCAGTATTAAAATTTCCAGTTGAGTTAAAAAGAGAATAAGTCCCCAAACTTGTATTTCCTTCCCCGTAAAAATTAGAATATAAAGCGAATGCCCCTAAACCAGTATTTCCTTGTCCTGTCGTATTATTCCTTAGTGTATAATTTCCAATGGAAGAATTATTAATTCCAGATGAATTGTACAAAAGGGACTGTGGACCGATGGCTAAATTGCTTGAAATTTCAGCCCCTCCTCTACCAATATAAATTCCGTTTACCTTTAGGCTATCGGCAACGGAGAGATTATAGGCCACACCGTTGGTTTGGTTTAATTTTGATGCATCATTACCCAATGTTGGTAATTCCCAAGAGGCATTTCCTTCTGCATCTGAAGTTAAAATTTTTCCTAATCCAGGAGACCCGCCTCGAATGCGGATAGGTCCATTTACATCCAAACTAGTGGTTGGATTTGCTGTTCCAATTCCCAATAAAACATTTGTAGAATCATAAATATTTTTACCGTAAATTGAGGATGCAAGAACTAATTGGTTGGAACCAGTTGGATTTGGAAAACCTGCACCTATTGAGGAGGTAATACTAATATTATAATTTCCCTCCGTTAAATTACTTCCAGAATAATCTCCTATTGCAATATTTTCTGACCCATTTTCAAGAAGATTCAAAGAATTATAGCCAATTCCAGTATTACCTATCCCTCCAGTATTAAAATATAATACTTCCCTTCCAATACCAATATTTGCTGAACCATCGATATTAGAATATAATACACTTGGACCAATAGCTAAATTGCTATTCCCATAAGTATTATTCTGTAGACTGCCTTCCCCAAAAGCCAAGTTAAATTGATTACCTCCTCCACCTCTACCAATATAAATTCCATTTACATTTATATTGTCTGAAATGCTAAGATTTTGGGCAACTCCATTCACATTATCAATTTTTTTGTTTATTCTATTGGAAAGAGATGCTGTATCTGTTTTTGAAAGTTTTGTATTGATTCTATTCGATAGAGAATTAGTGTCTATATACGTTAAGGCTTTCCAACCCGTCGATGTAAAATTATAAATTTTCGAATCTGATGTTGAAAATACGACTAAGCCGACGGCTGGATTTGAAATTATATTACGAGAAGTATCTACTACTCGAGGTAGCAATAAACCTTTATTGGTAGATTCTAATTCTAATACAGCAGAATTATCTACATTCGTTAAATCCCCTGAAGTTGAAAATTTAACTTGACCGACTAAGGAAAAGCTTAATAGGGCTAGGCAAAAAATAAATAAATTTTTCATGGTTAGGAAAATTCATATTGGTTAATTTTTACTAAGGTATAAAATAATTTTAGAATATTAGAATTATAGTGAATAGTGAATAATAAATAATTTATTAATTCTTAATTCTTAATTCTTAATTCTTCCCTCTTCACTCTTCACTAATCACTATCAAAGTAGATCTTGAGCCATGGGCGCCAATGACTAAGGATTGTTCAATATCTGCTGTTTTGGATGGACCGGCTAAAAACAATGAAAAACCAGATTCTTCTTTTATGGTTTCGTAGGCTTCATGCATATTGTTGAGGATAGTGGCTTTAGAAAGGAAAATAACCAAATGTTGACAAATAAACGGACTAACTCGATGAGCTAAAGAGTCTTCATTTAAATAAACTGCACCATTTTCTGCTACTCCTAATTGAGCCTCAATTCCCAATAAATCTAAATCTTCAAGACTTCTTCCCTCCTGAATAATATCTACTAAACGTTTTAATTCTTTTCCGGGAAAATATTCTTGAACCTTTTTCTCCCAATCCTTACCCTCGATTACTTTTGCTCCTGCCAATTCAACATTATGGATAAATTCTTTTTTTGGATCAGCATATACTACACCTCCAAGAAAATCTCCTGGATGCTTCAAACCTAACTTTGGCAAGGATTTTATTTTATCTAAAATTTTATTCATAAATAATGTTTTTTATAAATCATTACTTTCTTTATTGAACTAAGGATTATCACAAAGGGCACTAAGGATTATCGCAAAGGGCACTAAGGATTATCACAAAGGGCACTAAGGTTTATCACAAAGGGCACTAAGGTTTATCGCAAAGGGCACTAAGGATTATCGCAAAGGGCACTAAGGTATCGCAAAGGGCACTAAGGATTATCACAAAGGGCACTAAGGATTATCGCTAATTGGGTACCCTTCCCTTTTCCCTCTTCACTCTTCCCTATTCAATCTTCCCTATTCAATCTTTTTACCCAATCCTGAAAACTTTCTTTCGGTACTTGGGGTAAATCGCGATGCCAAGCCCAAACATTAAAGGATTTGCTGCCTATGTTTGGTGCCGAGCGAAGAACCATTCTTCCTAATTTTCCTGCTAATTCATAGATTGTTGGTTTAGATAGGACAAATTTCATTCCTTGCATCGCAATGGTCTTTCCCATTCCTCCGTAGCCTTTTTTCACTATTTCTTGACGCCAAAGCCATAATTGCTCATGGATATTTATTTTTACGGGACAAACATTGCTACAGGACCCACAAAGGGTTGAAGCAAAGGGTAGGTCCGCATTTTCTTTCATATCGAAATTAGGTGCTAGGATGGAACCAATCGGGCCAGCTACAGGCTGATGATAAGAATGCCCACCGGATCTTCTATAAACGGGACAAGTATTGAAGCAAGCGGCACATCGGATACATTTTAATGAATTCTTAAATTCTGGCTTAGATAATTGTCGGGTACGCCCATTATCTAAAATAACCAAATGCATTTTTTGTCCTGCCCGAGGTTTTTTAAAATGGGAAGAATAGGTTGTAATATTTTGTCCTGTTGCTGACCTAGCCAATAATCGTAGGAAAACACCTAGGTCTTTTCGGGTTGGGATGACCTTCTCTAATCCCATACAAGCGATATGGACATCGGATAAATGGGCTCCCATATCGGCATTTCCTTCATTGGTACATACAACAAATTCTCCGGTTTCGGCAATGGCGAAATTCACACCAGTGATTGCCACGTGTGAGCTTATAAATTTTTCACGAAGATGTCCTCTTGCGGTTTCTGTCAAGAATTGAGCATCTTTATTACCTTTAGGAGTACCCAAATGTTGATGGAAGGTTTCCCCTACATCTTCTTTTTTCAAATGAATAGCGGGTAAAACAATGTGGGAAGGGGCTTCATTTCTAAATTGAACAATTCGTTCCCCTAAATCTGTATCTACTACATCGATGCCTTTTTCCAAGAGATAATCATTCAAATGACATTCTTCAGTGAGCATGGATTTAGATTTGACAATTTTATCTACACCTTGATCTTGGATAATTTTATGAACAATTGCATTATGTTCTTGGGCATCTTCTGCCCAATGCACTTGAATACCATTTTTTCGGGCATTTTTTTCGAATTCCTCCCACAATTCAGCCAAATTATCTAAGGCAAAATCTTTGATTGCAGAAGCATGGTTTCGAAGTGCTTCCCATTCATCTATTTTTTTAGATATATTATCTCTTTTGGTACGCACCCACCAAAGGGTTTCATCGTGCCAATCCACACGAGCCTCATCGCGGTTAAAAATCTCAGAAGCGGCAGCGTGTTTATTCATGATTTAATATTTCTACAATATGTTTTACTTGAACGAGGGATTGTTTTCTACGAAGAATTCCTTCCATATGCATTAAACAAGAAGTATCCCCTCCTGTTATAAATTCTACTTGATTTTTTTCATGATCTTTTATTCGATCTTTCCCCATTTTCACTGAAATAGCCTCTTCGGTTACGCAAAAAGTACCACCAAAACCACAGCATTCATCAATACGTTCGGGAGTTTTTATTTTTATACCTTCTACCAAATTAAGTAATTCTTCTATTTTAGAGAAATAAGGTTCATTTTTTTCAGACATGGAGGAAAGGGACAAACCTCTTTGTCCATGACAAGATTGATGAATACCTACCGTATGCGGGAATTTGGCAGAAAGTTTTTTCACTTTTAGGACATCCACCAAAAATTCGCAAATTTCATAAACGGAGGAGCGGATTTTAGGGTTGGGATGATGTTCTTTAAGATGAAGAATACAGGAACCAGAAGGCCCAACTATAAAATCGTAATCTTTAAAAAGGGATAAAAAATGATTATCTACCGGTTCATTTAAATGGGCATAACCCGAATTTGCCATAGGTTGTCCACAGCAGGTTTGTCCGAGTGGAATATCTACCTGACAGCCTAATTTTTCCAATAAGGATAAGGCAGCCTTAGCCACTTGAGGATAAAACTGATCAATATAACATGGAACAAATAAGGCAACTTTCATAAAATTTTCAATAGGAAGAGTAAAAATAAAAAAAATGAATCAAAATCCTTATAAAATTAAAATTGATGCAAAAAATAAATTAGCTCTTCTGGCAAGAAAAATAGAATATAAGGTATATGAACATGGTTTTTTATAATTTCACCTCTTTCAATTTTACTAAATCATTTGGCATGGGTAAATGATTCCAATCTGAATGAATAGCTAGGGCGGCACCCAGGGAAGAGGCTTGTCCGACCTCGGCTGCAAATACTTGATTCTTTGGATAGCCTAGTTTTAAACAGTTCATAAA
>JBJOIA010000074.1:0-18110 GCA_046047395.1 Bacteroidota bacterium
AAATAAGTGGTTTACTTTTAGTTTTGGCTGCCATCGTCAAATCTGCTCAAATACCTTTCCAAGGTTGGCTTCTGGATGTGATGGAGGCACCAACACCAGTTTCTGCTCTATTGCATGCCGGGCTAATCAATGCCGGACCATTTCTAATAATCCGATTCTCCCCTTTAATAGAAAATGGAAATTATAGTTCAATTTTAATCTTAGTTTGGGCCGGAATTTCAGCAACTTTAGCAACCATTATTTTTACCACCCAATCAAAACTTAAAACGGGCCTTGCCTATTCAAGTATTGCCCACATGGGCTTTTCTCTATTCCTTACCGGAATGGGCTTCTATTCAGCAGCATTATTACATATTATTTCCCATTCATTCTATAAAGCCTATTCTTTTCTTTCCTCAGGAAATACAATTGCCAAAGCAAAAGCTTTTAATTCAAATGAGTGGTCAAGATCCATGGATAAATTAATTACAAAATTTTCAACTATTTCCTTCGGACTAATTATCCAAAGAATATTAATCCTTATCCTTATTTTTCTTGGCTTGGAATATGGAATAAAATATATTTTAAATACCAAAATAGAATCGATTCTTCCATTAATTTACCTATATGCCGCATTAATCTCCTTCTACTTCCTGAAAATTATTCTTCTAAAAAATAATTTCCTATTAAATAATCAATGGATTTATCGTTTTGGAATACACGTAAGAAACGGATTCTATTTTTCACAAATCTTTAGAAATATCTTCAAAATCAACTAAAATGAATCATCTGAACTATCATTCTTTTATTTCCTCAGCTTGCTCAAAAATAGCACCTTCTTGGCCCTTAAAGAACATGATCGCTGTGAATCCATTTTTAGGCATGAGCAATTATTCCTTCGATGAGGCATCAAAAATCTTAATGGAAAGAGGAGATTTCCATACTACCATGCCCCTTTCATTCTATATCGAAAAATATTCTAATGGAAAGATTAATAAAAAATTCTTACAAGAATCAATCGGTAAAAATAATTCCCTAGAAGAATTTATAGAGGAAGCAAAATCTTATTTAATTTCTGGTGAAGATAGAATTGATTACCATCGTCCAACAATTGGCTTAATAGATCTAGCGGAAGAAATTTCAAGTAAAAAAATCAACGATTTTATCATAGAAAAATTAGCAAACTTTGCTGCTGCCTATTTTGATGAAAATCAGGCTTTATGGCAAACTGCCGATAAATCCAAAAATCTATATTCCTCCTGGAAATTAGAATCAGAAATTGATCGTTCCTATGAATTATTTGGAATGAATGATTTTAATTTCTTCCTTTCCGTATTGCCCGAAGATCCCAATAAAATAAGGGATTTTATATTGAATAAATTAGATATTTCAGAAAATAACCTAGATGCCTATTTACATGGACTTCTTCTTAAAATATCAGGTTGGGCTTCGTATATTGCTGGGATTGATTATCAAAATAAACTAGAAGGAAAACAATCCAATAATCTTGAAAATTTCCTGACAATCCTATTGACGATTGAGTTTTATTTTTACCAACATTATTCCTCTAAAATTTTACAGGAAAAATGGCTTACTCATAAAAATAAAAGATTCCATATTCCTGCTGAAAAGCAAAGAGAATTAGAGATTAAACTTTGCTTTCAAGAGGCAATGGACAAAGAAAATCAATCTAATTTAGAAGAATTACTGATTCATTCAAATTCAGAAAAAGAGAATAATCAGGATAAGATCGGAAAATATCAGGCAGTATTTTGTATTGATGTTCGTTCTGAAATTTATAGAAGAAATTTAGAAAGAACCAATCCAGATTTTGAAACCTTAGGATTTGCAGGATTTTTCGGATTCCCCGTAAAATTCACTCCTCATGGAAAAGATCAAGGAATTAATCAATGTCCAGCTCTTATCGCACCTCCTATCCATGTCAAGGAAAAAAAGGGCAATTCAATCAAAAAAACTAACCAATATCACCAAAAATGGGCTCTTTGGAATAGTTTTAAATCTGGTGCATTTTCCTCTTTCGGATTCGTCAGCATGGCAGGTTTATCCTTTCTTCCTGAATTAATAAAAAACAGCTTTGGACTGAATAAGAAAGAATTAAAATCGCCTATACCCCAAATTGATTTAAGTGATTTAAGTAATGAAAACAAAGTAGAATTAGCCTATAATGCACTAAATGCGATGGGTCTAAAAAATAGATTAGGAAAAATTGTGTTAATTGTAGGACATGGTTCCTCCTCTACGAATAATCCACAGGCCTCAGGATTGGATTGTGGTGCTTGTGGAGGAAATTCAGGCACTATTAATGCTTTAATTGCAGAAAATATTTTAAATGATTTAGAAATAAGAAATGGTTTAAAGGAAAAAGGGTGTATTATTCCAGAAACTACCATTTTCCTAGCTGCCCTACATAATACCACCCTTGATACCATAGAAATATTCCACCCTGAATTAATTGAGGAAGAAGAGCGATTTTCAATCCTATCGAATTTTGAAAAAGCCTCTAAATGGACAGCGGAGGAAAGAATTAAAAAATTCGATCTAAAAGAAAAAAATCTAGTAAAAAGGGCCTTGAATTGGTCTGAAATTCGTCCGGAATGGGGACTTGCTGGATGCCATTCCTTTATAATCGGCCCAAGAGAGTGGACAAAAAACCTATCTTTGAATGGACAGAGTTTTCTTCATAATTATGATTGGAGAAAAGATGATGAATTTAAGGTTTTGGAAACTATTTTAACAGCACCCATGGTAGTAACCTCTTGGATAAATCTCCAATATTTTGGTTCAACAACAGATCCATTACATTTAGGAGCAGGCTCCAAAACCTTGCACAATGTTGTCGGCGGAATTGGGGTGGTTGAGGGTTCTGGAGGAGATTTAAGAATTGGCTTGTCACATCAATCCGTTCACAATGGAAAAGAATTTGTCCATCAGCCCCTAAGGCTTCAGGTATTTGTTAAAGCACCGAAAAATGCCATTGAAAAAATCCTTGATAAACACCCTCAGGTAAGAGAATTGATTGAAAATAAATGGATTTTCTTAAATATTCTTGATGATTCAAAGGCAGCTAATGAGGTTGAAAATTTGGAAAAGAATTTTGAATATATAAGTTAAGTGCCAATTAACGCTGTAGTACTAATGGTCGGGTGAATTCTTTCACCTGGCCATTAATTTTATATTGAATAAAAATTCCGTATAAACCTGCTTTTAAATATGTTCCACCCAATTTTCCATCCCATTTGAAATTGGTTTCTGAAGCTTCAAAAATCATTTTTCCTTGAAGATCAAAAATTTGAATTTTAAAATCATTGATATAATCCAATACTTCAACATAAAAATCATCATTTATGCCGTCTTCATTCGGAGAAAAAATTTCTGGCAATAAAATCTCATCTAAGGTTTCACTTACTTTTAATCCCTTTAATTCATATACTTCCTTGGCTGTACAACCTTTTTTAGTTCGAATATTTAAGGTGTAAATAATATCTTTTTTAAATTGATGAATTACTTGTGCATCAATATAAGAATCTAATCCAATTTCAGGTTTCCAATCATAAAAATATTCTCCAAGGTTTTGAGCTTTCAAAGAAACTTCTTCGTTAAAAGGAATATTCTCCCTTACAATCAAAGTATCCCGAGGAATTTCAATCCGATAATAACTTAAATCTATTTGCTTAGTAACTTTTTTCCCATCATCATAAAGTATCTCTACCCCTACTTTATCTATTGAATTATCCTTGATTTTAATAGTCTCCGTAGAATCTCCGGTTGTCCATAAAATATTCTTCACCTTGGCATCCTTTATTTTTTCAAAAATAAATTCAGATTCAATCAAAGCAAAAGCCAATTTATCTTCGCCTTCATCACACCATAAGTCTAAATCCTCTGGATAACAACCCTGAACCGTATATTTACCTGGATTATTGTTTTCATAATTATTAGGCTCTCCTATTTTTTTAGCCCAGGCGGTAAAGCCTCTTTCAGCACCCGACATCCAATAAAATCCCCCATCTGCACTTAAGGGTTCATTGTAATCAGGGGCATTAGGGTCTTGCACATAGCCTATCCAATGTTCAGTGGGCAGAATCTGCCTAATTTGATGGTTGATAACCTCATCAATACAGGTAGCCAAATATCCTCTCAAATCATCTGCAATTCTTTTGGCATCCAAAAAACTAACTTTATTGATACTTTTGTAATAATGCTTACCTTTATGTGTCCGCCACTCCTCCCAATCTAATCTATTAACCTCATTTCCTTCAAATTCTAGCCTTAGATCAAAACTCGGATCATCACAATCAGGAATTTTATCTAAAACAATCACTTGTGCTAATACCGAATTAAGGAAGAATACCTTCAAGAAAAATAAAGTAATAAAAATCCTCATTTATAAAATTTTATATCAAAATTAGGTTTAAATTGTTTAGTAAGATATGAAATATATAACCAAATACATTTTGGTATTGTTTGGAATCCTGAATCTAAATTATTTTGGTTTAGCTCAAACTCCTGCTATTACTCAATTATTTTCTACTCCAAACTATCTTTCTCCTGCTTTTGCTGGAATTTATCAAAAAAATGATATTAATATTCTTTATAGAAATCAATGGCCAAATTCCCCGATAAATTATGAATTCAATTCCATCAATATCAACCTACCAATTGAAATTTACCAATCTGGTCTTAATCTAAATTTATTTTCAGATAGGCAGGCAAACTTTATTGAAACAATTAATTTGGGCGGACAATATTCCTATCAATTAAATCTAAATAAATTCACTAAACTTTCAAGTGGTATAGGCATCAATGCGCGATATTTAAATTTTAACACGAATTCATTATTATCTCCTAGTCAAATCACAAATATTGCAAATAATACAGGTATTTTTGTTTCAGACCCAATTTCATTACAAAGTCAAACGATTAAATATGTTAATCTAAGTATAGGAGTTTTGTTATTAAATCCGAATTTTTGGTTTGGCATAAGTGCCCAAAATTTAGGTAATCCCAATTTAAAAATCAGCAATAACAATTCTAATTTGAATAAAAAACAATATTCACTTCAGACCGGAATAAAAAAAACTTTGAATATTAATACGAATCTCACTCCTTTTATCAATTATTTTTATTGGGGAAACAACCATCGCTACCAAATTGGCAGCTACCTTGAAACAAACCCTTTAGTTTTTGGGACATGGTTGAATAATACAGATTTCATAACCAGTTTTATTGGTTATAAATCAGAAAATTATAGCATTGGATATTCCTATGACCTAAATTTGAATTCGATTAAAGGCTACGCTGGTGGACATGAAATCATGCTAACGATACGATTTAAATCGAAGAATTTAATTATTAATACGGATAAAATACAGAATAAAAGAGCTATTGCTTGTCCGCAATTTTAATAATCACTCCCTGATAAGGCATTAACTCACCTTCATCTTTAAAACTAGAATAATTATTAATTAAAACATCTTTCAATTCAAATCCTGATAAATCAATTTTGGCCTGGTTCTTATCAAAATTCAATAATACCAATACCTTTTCTCCTTTCCATTCTCTGGTATAGGCATAAATTGAAGGATTTTCAGGATTGATTAACTGATATTTTCCATAAACCAAAACAGGATTCTCTTTTCTCAATTTAGTCAATTTGCGAAAATGGTTCAATACTGAATTTTGATTGGCATTTTCAGCCTCTACATTAATGATTGTTTTGTTTGAATTAACAGGTAACCAAGGTTTTCCTGATGTAAAACCAGCATTTTCTGAATCATTCCATTGCATAGGAGTTCTTCCGTTATCACGTCCAAATTTTTTCTGTTCATCCAAGAAAGCCTGTACATCACCACCTTCATTCAAAACTTTTTGATAGCCATTCTTTGCTGCAATATCATCATATTGTTCAATGGAATCAAAATAAATATTGGTCATTCCCAATTCATCCCCATAATAAACATAGGGAGTTCCACGCATGCTCAAAATAAAAGTATTCAACATTTTGGTAGAAAGATCTCTAAATTCCCCTGAATCGTCGGCAAATCGTGAAACCATCCGAGATTGATCATGATTTGAAAGGAAGATGGACAACCATCCTTTTTCACCAAATTCTGCATCCCATTTACTAAATGTCTCTTTCAATAATTTCAGGCTATAATCCTTTCTTTTTGGAAGGTCCACACCATCAAAAGCATAAGCCATTGATAATTCATTTCGGTCTTCATCTACCAGATTATGGGCATCTTCAAAACTATTTCCAGCACCTTCCGCTACACTAAAAACATGATATTTAGAAAAAACCTTTTCATTCATCAATTTAAGATAATCATGAATTCCTGCTTGCATAGAATAATATTTCATGAAATCTTTTTCATAACCTTTGGGAAATTCAGGAAAACTTGTATCCTTTGCAGCAAATCCAAATGCATCTAATCGGAAGCCATCAACTCCCTTTTTTGCCCAAAATTCAAGGATATCTATAACCTCTTGCTGAAGTTTAGGGTTCGACCAATTTAAATCAGGTTGTTGTTCTGCAAAATAATGAAGATAATATGCATTTGTAGTAGAATCATATTTCCAAGCATCTCCTTTTGAATCAAATAAGGAAAAACGATAAGGAGGAGTTCCTTTCTCTGCTGGCCACCAATGATAATAATCTCTGTAAGGATTTTCTCTAGAAGAGCGAGATTCTTTAAACCATTGATGTTCGGAACTAGAATGATTCACCACGATATCCATCACCAATTTAATGCCTCTTTTATGCATTTCATCAATCATCCTATCAAAATCCTCCATGGTCCCATATTGAGAAGAAATCCCACGGTAGTCACTCACATCATAACCATTATCATAATTAGGAGAATCATAAATTGGATTTAGCCAAACTGCATTGACTCCTAAAGATTCAATATAATCCAACTCCTCAATGATACCTTGAATATCCCCAATGCCATCTCCATTAGTATCCTTGAAAGATCTAGGATAAATCTGGTAAACAATTAAATCTTTAAAATTAGTTTCTTGGGATTCAGGTTCTTTATCTACCCCACAAGCCACTATCATAAAGACCAGTAAAATAATTCCAACTACTTTTTTCATTTTTAAAATTTTAAAATAACTCAGGTTTTTAAAAAGTACCATCAGGCGAATAAATTCGTGGGCTAAATGGGACTATTTATTTTTTCAAGATGGACTAAAGGCTATTCCCTATTCACTATTCACTATTCACTCAAAACGCTATTCCCATTTTTTCAATCCTAATAATTTCTCTCCTAGTTCCGATAATTTAGCAGTTTCATATTTTGACTGTTCCCAATTTCTAGGGTCACCAGGAAAGGCATAGCCTTCAGGAGCAATCCGATTTTGCCAAGAATTTACTCGCCAATCTTTTAGATCGGAATCTTCTTCTTGAGAAGGCATCATGGCGATATATTGGGCAATTCGAACTTTATCAGAATGATTAGGACGAATTCCGTGAGGTTCAGAGCTATTGAAAATTAATAAATCTCCCGCCATCAAAGGAACCTTCACCAAATGCTCCTCTAAACCTGTAATATCGGGAATGAATTTATTTCGATCTTCTGGTTGAGATAATTTCCAGGTATCATAATTTCTAAACAACCAAGGTATACATTGAAAACCTCCCATATTCGGATCGGTTTGATCTGCCAAGGCTAAAACTCCTTGAACATTTTGTGGTTTAGTATCCGGATCATAATCCCAATGAATAAATCCCTTGTATTCATGACCCGGACGAATCGGAAAATTCAAATTCGCTCTATCGATAGTCACCCATAGTTTTTCGGTTCCCCAAATATCCACAAAGGCATCATATACGCGTTGAGTCTGACGATTATCCCATAGGTATTGATTATTATAACATTCCACCATGCCAGTACCTGCCAATTCTTTCATTTGCATTTCAGCACGAGGAGCAGTATACCAGGTATCTGGATTTTTCGGATCTTTGTCTTCAAACTCCCAAATAAATTCTGCGGTGCGAAGTGCTTGTTCTCTTGGAACTGCATTTTTAATCACCACAAATCCATTTTCAACCCAAAAATTCCAATCTTCTATACTCAACACGCGAAGACTTTCCGGGGTAGCAGATTTCCGTAATTGAAACACACTCGACTTGGCAGTCGACGGATTTCCTGGGATATCTTTATGTTGATTTTCTCTCATGAAATTTAATTTTGAAGTAAATTAATAAAAAATTTACACCAAAATTAAAATTATAGTCAATATTGCTCCAGCCACTGCAAAATACATACCTTTTTTGAAGGCAGTTGCTGATGGTTTAAACATAAAAAAGGCAGAAACAGAAAAGAATAACAAGGCTAATCCAAAAAATACTGCCAAAAACGACAATGGATTACTCGAGGTCATCTTATGCAAATTATTCATTTTTTCAATTAACCATGGCTGACTCATTTCATCATATTCCGCTACACCTGTGGTCGTATTATAGGAACCTCCACGATTAAAATAAATCAAATCTCCTTCTTGCTTTTCTACCATCACACGCATTCTTAAATTCGGACCAAGGTCGTCTGCTGTTAAACCTGGCTCTATTTCCTTACTAACGTGTTTTGCGGTTCTCAACCAGTCTGTATCTCTAAAGGTAAGTACAATTCCAGAAATTGCATAAATAGCCATAATTCCGGCTAAGAAAAATCCTAAATAACGATGATATTCACGGAATTTGGTTTCAGTTTTAGCTGCCATAATTTAAATTGTGTTTTTTTGATTAATTTATTGGTAATTTTGTAAAACTATTAGTTTAAACTTGAGTTTACAAGAATAAGCAACAATTTAACTAAATTTAATGATGTCGAAGGTAAAACTTTTTAGAAATGAACGCGGACAAATAAAAGTCTTGGAAGGAGAGGTAGAATTAATTGGGGAGGATGGAAATCCAATCAAGCATGGAGAAAAATTCTCTATCTGCGGATGTGGCAGGTCGGAATCTATCCTTTGTGATGGGAAACATAAACTCAGCGAAGAAGAATATCAGGAATTTTTACAATCTCAATCTTAAGGAATTTCTACCAAGGCTGAAACGGGAAAATGGTCACTGGGATAGCGATTTTCCCATTGCTCAGAATGACTGGCATGTTGTAAAACCTCTACCCCATTTTTTACAAATACATAATCAATATGCCTTCCATCCTGTTCCTTTACAAATCCAGTAAAAGTGGAATATGGGCCATAATGACCCTGCTTAGAAATCATCTCTGCATCTATTAAATGATGAGGATTTCCTGAATTTAGAATAATTTGAATCGGTTCTTGGTCTGGTGTAGCATTGAAATCTCCCAATAAAATCGCAGGTTTATCTCCTGCAATTTCTTGAATTTTATCTATAATCAAGGATGCACTATTTCTTCTAGCTACCTCACCCTGATGATCAAAATGAGTATTAAATGCATAGAAATCTTTTCCAGTGGATTTTTCAATAAAATGTCCCCAAGTTACCACCCTTCTGCAAGCTGCATCCCAACCAAAACTCACTTTCTCACAGGTTTCTGATAACCAAAAAGTATCAAATTCTTTTAATTCAAATTTCGTTTGATTATAAAATAAAGGAGAAAATTCCCCTTCCTCTTTTCCATCGTCTCGACCTTTACCAATCCATTGATAATCCTCTAAATTCATTTTTAAATCTTGAATTTGATGAATAAATGCTTCTTGAGCACCCACAATATCTGCTTGATGAAAAAGAATTAATTCAGCACAATGTTCCTTCCTATTTTTCCATTGATTAATTCCGTCTGAAGGCGTATCCATTCTAATATTGAAAGTCATCACCCGAAATTGAGCTTGAGAACTCAAAGAATGAATACAAAACAGGAATAAAGAGATTTTGATAATAATTTTCATTTTGGTAATTTACAAAAATATTTAAAATCATAACTTAATTTTATTTTACAAAATGAAAAAAACTAATTTAAAACAATTGATGCTTTTAGCATTAATTGCAATTACCTCAATCAGCCTATTTAGTTGTTCCACAAACCAAGAGGCAACAGAAGAATCATCTAATTTTGGTGGATTAGCACTTTATACCCTAAGAAATGATATGGGACAAAATGTAGACTCTACCCTACAAGCCGTAGCGGATGCTGGTTATGTAAATTTAGAGGCGGCTGGTTATGCAGATGGAAAATACTATGGAATGGAACCTGCTGAATTTAAAGCATTAGTAGAATCTAAAGGATTAAAATTAATCTCTACGCACCAATCCTCAGCAACTTTAGAAAATATTGACACTGAATTAGCTGCTGCGAAAGCTGCTGGTTTCCAATATTTTGTTATTCCAGTTCCACCAATGGGTATGTTCAAATATGATCCAGAGGCAGGAAAAATTTATATGGAAGGAACTGCAAAGGATTTAGCTAATATTTTAAATCAAATGGGAGAAAAAGCAAATGCTGCTGGCCTAAAATTATTATACCATAATCATAACTTTGAATTTGATAAGGATTCTGAAGGAAATGTGGTAATGGATTATTTACTTGAAAATGTAAATCCTGAATTTGTAAACTTCCAAATGGATCTTTATTGGGTAACAAAAGCTGAGCAAGATCCAATTGCATATATGGAAAAATACCAAGGGAGATTCAAGGCTTGGCATGTAAAAGACATGGATACCTTAGGAAGATTTGCCCCTGTAGGAACAGGAACAATTGATTTTGGAAAAATTTTAGAACATAAGGATCAATCTGGTATGGAATATTATTTTGTAGAGCAGGATCAAACTTTTGATGAAATGACTGCTCAAGAGGCAATTAATATTTCTCATGAAGGATTAAAGAAATTTGGTTTTAAATAAAAATATCAGGCATGAAAACGCTAATAATTATCTTAATTTCCTTAAGTTCTTTTTTAGCATTTTCTCAAGATAAATCTCGACCAAATATTGTTTTATTTGTCGTAGATGATTTAGGATGGCAAGATATTTCTGTTCCACTTTGGAACAAGGCTACTAAAACCAATCTTATTTATAAAACCCCCAATTTGGAAAAACTGGCCAATGGGGGTTTTTCATTTACCAATGCCTATAATACTCCTGTATGTACTCCTACGCGGGTTTCAATGATTACAGGCATGAATGCGGCGAACCATCATGTATTAAATTGGACGCATCCATTTCATGGAAGAAATACTAATAATCCAGATCCTGAAATGAAATCAGTAGATTGGAATATCCATGGTTTATCTCCCAAGCCGAATGTGGAAGGAACTGTATACGCTACTCCATTACCAGAAATATTAAAGGAAAATGGCTATTATACCATCCATGTTGGAAAGGCTCATTGGGCTTCCAATGGAACACCCGGTTCCAATCCTAAAAACCTCGGATTTTTAGTAAATATTGCAGGTGGCTCTGCCGGACA
This sequence comes from Bacteroidota bacterium, assembly GCA_046047395.1. GTDB lineage: Bacteria > Bacteroidota > Bacteroidia > Cytophagales > Spirosomataceae > CAZVFE01. Next base: position 11,400 of record JBJOIA010000074.1, read on the forward strand.
TCCTCAATCTTATTATGGAGAAAAAAATTACGGTAATAAACCCGATAATGATCCACAAGCACAGGCGGTTCAAGATTTACAAGAATTTCACGGTACAGAAACCTTCCTTACCGAGGCCCTGAGTATAGAAACCCTAAAAGCTTTGGAATGGCCCATAGAAAAAAAACATCCTTTCTTCTTGCATTTTTCTAATTATGCTGTTCATACACCCATAATGGGAGACCCTCGGTTCACTCAAAAATATCTGGATGCTGGCCTTGAAAAGGTGGAAGCTGATTATGCCAGTTTAATTGAAGGAGTGGATAAAGCTTTAGGAGATTTAATGCAATTTTTAAAGGAAAAAGGGGAATTAGAAAATACAATTATATTATTCACCTCAGACAATGGTGGATTAGCATTATCGCCTCCGCGGGCAAAGCCTAGTCATGAACATAACTTACCATTGCGTTCGGGGAAGGGTTCGGTCTATGAAGGAGGAATAAGAAATCCTTTGATTGTTTATTATCCATTTTCAAAAGAAAAAAATATCCGTATTGATCAGCCGGTGATTGTAGAGGATATGTTTCCGACCATATTAGAAATGGCATCTATTGAAAAGGCGAACTATTCGCAAAAAATAGATGGAAAATCTTGGTTAGCCTATTTAATGAATCCCACCAAAAAACTCGAGGAAAGAACTTTCATTTGGCATTATCCGATCAATTGGACAAACGAGGATGGACCAGGAATCAATTTTTATTCTGCCATTCGAAAAGGCGATTGGAAACTGGTTTATTCGTGGAGAAAGCAGGATTATGAATTATATAATTTATCAACTGATATAGGAGAATCGAATGACCTAAAAACAGAGAATCCTCAAAAAGCCCAAGATCTTTATCAGGATTTAATGGCAAAATTAAAGGAATATGAAGCGGAAATATTGTAAGAGTAAATAATTTAATTTAAAAGGGTACCTAAAAAAACAAACTATTCCAAACACTATTTTAAACCTATACAGATTCTAAAATATTGCCTAATCAATTTATCTTCGGTGAATTTTATTTTTATAAAATTTGTCATCTGCCCATTTTGCAGGGTTGTTGATGATGTATTTAGATATGGTTTGATAGGATTGTTCGTTGCGAATGATGCGTTCGTAATAATTGCGTTGCCATAATTTACCATTAAACGGTGTCCAACCAAATGTTTTTACCCCACGGATATATTCGTTGGTTGTCATCGTTTTAAACCATTGTATCACCCGCGGTAGGGGCGAACCTACGTGTTCGCCATTTATATTGCCATTATTTGCATCATTATCAGGGCAGACACGTGGGTAAACACATGGGCAGACACGTGGGTCTGCCCCTACGATTTCTATGATGAAATGAAAATGATTGGGCATAACAATCATCTCGTGACATTTTATATCTGGGAATTTGGTTTCCAATGCATTGTACCATTTGGTGATCATTTTACCCGCATCATTTAATTTCATTTCGGCATTGGTATTTGGGCAGACACGCAGGTCTGCCCCTACAATTTCACCTACAATTTCAACAACAATTTCACCAAACAAATCGGCCCTATCCTGACAACAAATGGTAATAAAAAACAAACCCGCATGCGAATAATCGTATCCTTTCAAACGGATAGACCTTCGGTGATGGATATGGGGCTTGTATTTATTCATAACTTATTGAATCATTTTATTTGGTTAGGTCATTTTTGAACAAATACATTTAAAAACAATCAAATTTAAATTAAAATACATTGATTGTATTTAAAAAAAATGATTAAAATTATGGAATTTTCAGGAAGTTGGATTAAAAAATAAACCTCGCTAAATAGTAGTTAAAATGAGGTTGAAATTGAATATTTTTTATATTTTAGGGTTGGGCAAAAGTTATCGATTTTGCACAAAAATATTGGCAACAATATTACGAAAAATTAATTTCTTTGCAGTAATAATTAAAAATTTTATATTGTGACTACATAAAAAAATCCTAATAATTTAGGATTAAACAAATTTATAATCCACTCCTGATACTTGAGATAATAAAGTTAATGGAGCATCTAATACCTTGGAATCATGTCTCAATTCTGGATTGACTGGTGAGAATTCCTTTAAATAATCTTTCACTACCCCATGTAGCGTATTTTCCGTATTTTTGGTTTCAGAAACACCTGACATCCTGCATAATACATCCTCCGGATCCCCCTCCCGCTCACAAGCACATATCGAATACTCCTTGTTTAAATCCAATGGCTCCCCTCCAATCACCACCTTCTGCACACGCTCCCCTAAATCAGCAAAGGCCTTAAATTCTACCTGCATTCCCTTAAAACGAACTACCCAACCCCCAAATCGCTTGGAAGCATCCTCCGCAAATACATTCTGTAATTCCTTCTCCAACCATGCCAATAATTGCTTTCCTTTCACCTTTCCCGTGCGGACGGTCGCCTCCACCGGCAACATATCATATAGATAGCCCTCGGTAATTGGTACTAAGCCTGATTCATCTGGTATTCTGGGTGGACAAAATCTAAATCCGTTCGACAATACAACATCAACATTGATTTTCCATTTAAGGGCATCCACAATCATGGTATCTATTGTATTTTCAACTACAAAATATCGATATAATGGCTGCTTTGAATAGCCTATAACCGTATCAATTTCTTTCTTATGCGGCTTTTCCAATTCTTCTATGATCTTCACCATTTCTTTGTCTGCAGGGAATCTATTCGGATCCACCTCCACCAATTCATAATGATGTTCCCCCATTTTTCCATCCTCAACCTCAATCTCCAATTTTCCTACAAAAGATCCAAAAGCTCCCGGCTCCACAATCTTCGTATATTTGGCTTGAATTGGCTTTCTTACCCTTTCATGGGTATCCGCCCCAAAAATATAATCCACCCCCTCACAATCCGGATGATTCCCCAAAGCAATTTGCTGAGAAAGTCCCATATGCGAAAGAATGATGACTAAGTCACATTTTTCCTGATTTCTCAATACATCCACATAATGCTTTAAATTCTCCTTTGCTTCAGTATAAATAATCCCCTTCGAATAAAGTGGCGATTGCCTCTTCGGCACCAAATGATCCGTATATCCCAAGAATCCAATTTTCACTCCTAATTTATTGTATATCTGATAAGGCTGAAAGATTAATTCTCCCCGCTTCCCATCTCCTAAATCATGGTACATATTCGTACAAACCTTCGGAGATTTCAAAGATCCTAACATCTCCTGCATTCTATCCTTATTATATACCACCTCCCAGTTTCCTGGATGATATAAATCATAATTCATTGCATTCAAAATCGGAATAAAGGCACCGCCCTCTGTCATTACTGAAAGCATAGATCCTTGAAACATATCTCCTGTATCCATTACTATGGTATTATCAGGATTTTCCGACTTTAATTTCTTCAAGGCTGTTGATAAATGCGCATATCCGCCTGTTCTTCTAAAAACTATTTCCTCATTTTCCCAAAATAATTCATCATGCTGATGCAATTGACAATGTACATCGGTGGTTTGCAAGAAAGTTATTTTTCCAGTTCTAGATGAATTACCAGAAGCTGTTAAAACACTGGATCCTCCAGCAGTACAAGATGAAACAGTTCCCACTGGAATTGCTCCAGCGATACCTCCTAATAAAGTTCCTTTTAAAAATGAACGACGATTACTCATAGAAATAGTTTAGAAATTATGGTAAATAAAAAAGTCCTATAGCGAAATATAGGACAATCTTATTTAAATAACAAAATTTCTTGAAATATTACAAACTCATATTAGAGATATTCCATTTTGAATATCAAGCATCTACACATACCTGCTTTTGCTTTCCTAAACCTTCAATACTTAATTCAATGATATCGCCAGCCTTTAAGTACTGCGGGGGATTTTGCCCCATCCCTACTCCTGGAGGCGTACCTGTTGTAATTAAATCTCCTGCCTCTAAAGTCATGAATTGAGATAAATAATGAATTAAATATTTCACATTAAAAATCATGGTGCTACTAGAGCCATCTTGTTTTTTCTCACCATTTACCCATAATTCCATTTTTAAATTTTGAGGATCTTCAATTTCTTCTTTGGTTACCAAATAGGGTCCAATCGGATTAAAATTATCACATGATTTTCCCTTTGTCCATTGTCCACCTCTTTCTAATTGAAAGGCCCTTTCAGAAACATCATTTGATATACAAAATCCTGCAACATAATCTAAAGAATCTTCTGGCGAATCAAGATAGCGAGCATCCTTTCCAATAATAACCCCTAATTCAACCTCCCAATCGGTTTTGGTAGAATTTCGAGGAATAATAACAACATCATTTGGGCCAATCACGGTATTAGAACCTTTTTGGAATAAAATAGGCTCTTTTGGAATATCCATCCCAGATTCTTTAGCATGATCTGAATAATTCAAACCAATACATAGAACCTTCCCCGGACGAGCCACACAGGATCCCAGACGAGTGTCTGGTGCGACTTCCTTTAAATTAGAATTTTTTTCTAAAATCTCCTTTAATTTTTCTATCCCACCTTGGTTAAAAAATTTTCGATCAAAATCTGTAAAATGAGCAGATAGATCTAAAATTTTTCCATCAACTAAAACTCCTGGTTTCTCTTCTCCTGCCTTCCCAAAACGTAATAATTTCATATTCTTTATAGGTTTATAATTTAATTTCCATAATATAATCATCCATCACAAAGCCCTCTCCAATATCTAATACAATTTCTTTTCTTATTGAAAATTTATTCCTTAAATAAAATTTTACTGCGGCATTGTATTTATTCACATTCAAAATTAAATATTCACGATTCCAAGCTTTCGCCTGAGCAATACAAGTATTTAATAAATGATACCCTATTCCTTTATATTTAAAATCAGGTAAACGATATAATTTATGCAATTTAACGTCTTTTTCATCTAAGATACTAATTCCTGCATAGCCGACAAATTCTCCATCCAATTCAGCCAAATAATAAACATAGCCTTCTTGAATTTCCTTTTCAACAGTTTCTTTGGAATACATCCATTTCAACATATACTCAATCTGTTCGGCACTAATAACGTTTTTATACGCAATTGGCCAAATACGCTTTGCCAAATCTTCTATAATGGCAGCATGTTCTACTTGGGCTTGAATGATGGTCATAAATTTATCTACTTAGCAATATTTATCTAATAAATCAGACATGGTTTCTTGTAAAATCTTGGCTTCTTTTTTTGCTGAAGAATAGGTATCCTCTCCTGCATAAATGATTCCTCTTGCAGAATTAACTAATAAACCACAATTTTTGTTGATTCCATGTTTTACTACCTCTTCCAAAGAACCTCCTTGTGCCCCTACCCCGGGCACCAAAAGAAAATGGTCAGGAATAATTTGTCGGATACCATCCAAATATTCCGGACGAGTGGCTCCAACCACATACATCATATTGTCTGTACTTCCCCAATTCTGAGATTTCTCCAATACTTCTTCGTATAATTTTTTACCTTGGGCATCCTCAAATAATTGAAAATCCAATCCCCCTGCGTTCGAAGTTAGGGCTAATAAAATCACCCATTTATTCTCAAATTCAAGAAAAGGAGAAACCGAGTCTATTCCCATATATGGAGCTACCGTTACGGAATCAAAGTCTAAACCTGCACTAGATTTTTCAAAAAAAGTCTGTGCATACATTTTAGAGGTATTTCCAATATCTCCTCTTTTTGCATCTGCAATAGTAAATATTTCCTTCGGAATATATTCCATCGTTTTCGCTAATGCCTCCCAACCTTTTGGTCCCATAGCCTCATAAAAAGCGATATTGGGCTTATAAGCTACGGCATATTCCGCTGTTGCATCTATTACGGCTTTATTAAAGCTAAATATAGGATCAGCCTCTGAAAGGAATTTTTGAGGAATTTTTCTGATATCAGTATCCAAACCAACACATAAAAAAGAAGATTTTGCTTTAATTTGTTGGACTAGCTGGGAATAATTCATAGGATTCTTAGATATTTTTCTTCAAAATTAAGAAATAAATGGATAAATTTATGCTAATAATTAATATTCCCCAATTTATGCAATTTCAAACTTGTGAATTTCCTGGTATAGTAGAATGTTTACCTACAAAATATCCAGATGAAAGAGGCCACTTTTATGAATCTTATAATCAAAAAAAATTCTCCGAAATAGGAATTTCAGAAAACTTTGTTCAAGATAATTTCTCTTATTCAATAAAAGGGGTTATTCGGGGATTACATTTTCAACATAATCCTAAAGGACAAGGGAAATTGGTACGTTGTATGACGGGCTCTGTTATGGATGTTGTAGTGGATTTACGCAAAGATTCACCTACCTTCGGAAAATATAAATCCATCTTTTTAAATGCTGAATTAGGAAATATGTTATATGTTCCTGTGGGATTTGCCCATGGTTTCATCGCTTTAGAAAATACCATATTTGTTTATAAATGTACCGAATTCTGGAATAAAGAATCTGAGGATGGAATTCGCTATGATGATCCTAGTTTGAATATTCAATGGGGAGAAAAAAATCCAATAGTTTCAGGAAAAGATTTAGAACTTCCCCTATTCGATCCAAATAAATCTTATTTTTAATATTTTGATAATTAAAGTTTATTTCTCTAATTTTGTATAATAATGGAACGTAAGCTCATTCTTTCCAGTCCTTTACTTGAAATAACAATCTCTCGGTTATGTCAAG
>JBJOIA010000075.1:0-6251 GCA_046047395.1 Bacteroidota bacterium
TTAAAACCTATACCGTCAAATCCATTGATCATATCCGTGAAAATCAATTGAATATTATCCCATGTTTGGATGATCAGGCTATTCAAATTGAACCAGGAAAAGTAACAGAGGCAGCTGGAAAGGCAGCATTTGCCTCCTTAAAAGCAGCTTGTAATGATTTAGATCAAGGTAAGATTGCTGCCTTAGTAACCGCTCCGATCAATAAAAAAAATATTCAATCGGAAGAATTTAATTTTCCGGGACATACGGAATATCTTACGGAACGCTTCGATAAAAAAGATTCCTTAATGTTATTAGTTGCTGAAGAATTAAGAATGGGTGTGGCAACTGGTCATATACCCCTTCAAAAAGTTGCTTCAGAACTAACAAAGGAAGGACTAGAATCTAAAATCAATCTATTCTTACAAACTTTACGAGAAGATTTTAAAATTGATAAACCAAAAATTGCTCTATTAGGTCTAAATCCACATGCAGGAGATGATGGACTTTTAGGTGAAGAGGAAAAGACCTTGATTGGTCCGGTTGCTGACTCATTTAGAGCGAAAGGTGAATTAGTTTTAGGCCCCTTCCCTGCTGATGGATTTTTTGGAAATCATCAATTTAAAAAATTTGATGGGATCTTAGGAATGTATCATGATCAAGCCTTAATCCCTTTTAAATACATGGCTTTTGAAAATGGGGTAAATTTCACTGCAGGGCTTCCTGTTATTCGTACCTCCCCAGATCATGGAACCGGTTATGATATTGCAGGAAAAGGAATTGCAGAGCCAAATTCCTTTATGCAAGCCTATTTTGTTGCCCTAGATTTAATAAAAAATAAAATGGAATTATAATGAACAAAGGAAATGTCTTGATTGTAGATGATGTTCATCAAAATATGATGGATGGACTCTTAAAATTAGGTTATTCTTATGATTATAAACCAGAGATTAAACCAGAAGAAATTCTTGAAATAATTGGCAATTTCCAAGGTTTGGTAATTCGTTCTAAAACGAAAATTAATAATACATTCTTAGATAAAGCTAGCAATCTAAAATTCATTGCTCGTGCTGGGGCAGGACTAGATTTAATCGATGAAAAGGAAGCAGAATCCAAGGGCATTCAAATATTTGCAGCTAATGCAGGAAATGCAGTAGCCGTAGCAGAACATGTTTTAGGCTTATTATTGGCTATTTCATCCAAAATTAAAAAAGCACATATTGAAGCCACTAATGGAATTTTTGATCGAGAATCCAATCGAGGATGGGAGCTGGCAGGCAAAACAATTGGCGTAATTGGTTATGGACATAATGGTTCGGCCCTTGTAAAAAGATTGAAAAATTTTGAAATGAATATTTTAGTCTATGATAAATATAAATCAGGATTCGAATTTGAATCAAATATGGACGAAATATTCAAAAAGGCAGATATAATTAGTTTACATATACCTGCGACAACTGAAACCATTGGAATGGTAAATGATTCTTTCATACAAAAATTTCAAAAACCATTCGTCTTTTTAAATGTTTCAAGAGGGAATATTTCACCTTTAAAACCCTTGAATGATGGCCTAGAAAAAGGCAAAATAATCGGTGCAGGAATGGATGTTCTTCCAAACGAAAAAGTATCCACTTGGAATGAAGAAGAAACTAAAGAATATGTCCGATTAATGAATCATCCAAATGTAATCATCACACCTCATGTAGCTGGATGGTCGGTTGAATCCTATGAGAAAATACCTTTGGTCTTATTAGAACAAATAAAAAATATAAAATAAATTGAATTACCCAGAAAATATAGAGGAGAAATTAGGCGTCAAACAAATTTTGAATGAAATTTTGGAAAAATGCGTTTCTGAAATGGGAAGAGAATTTTGTTTGAAAATGAAATTTTCGAATAATTTCAAGCTCGTTTCTCAATGGGTAAGGCAAGTAGATGAGATGAAATCTGTATTGGAGAATTTCGTAACTGAATTTCCTCAATCTGATTATGTGGATTTACGGCCATGGCTTGGAAGAGTTAAAATTGAAGAAAATTACCTTTCCGTAGAAGAATGGAGAGAGTGGAAAAGAGGCTTAACTGTATTACATGATACAATAAAATTTTTCAATTCTTTATTAGAAGACGAAAGCTATCCTGAACTCAATAGCTTAACCCAATTTCAATTGGAAAAAATGCAGGAAAACGAGAAGCATTTTCGGGATTTTATTCCAATCATTAAAGAATTAGAAAAGGTTTTCGATTTGGAGGGGAATATTTCACCTAGTGCCTCTGCAGCTTTGATGGATATTCGAAATAAGAAGAATGCAGAGGAAAGAGGATTAAGAAAAACCATGGATTCAATTTTATCGAATGCAAGAAAAGAAGGTTGGATCGGCAAAGATTTCTCCTTAAGCATTAGAAATGGAAGACTGGTGATTCCAATTGAAGTGGAACATAAAAGGAAAATTCGTGGTTTTGTTCAGGATGAATCTGATTCCGGAAAAACGGTCTTTTTAGAACCTGCGGAAGCATTAGCTGCAAATAATGAAATCAGAAGTTTAGAACTTGCAGAAAGAAGGGAAATCATTCAAATCCTCACACGCTTAACCACCCGTGTAAGACCCTTGGTTCCTTTAATCAAACAATTAAGCATTTGGATTGGAATCATAGATTTTATCAGAGCAAAGGCTAAATGGGCGATTGAACATAAAGCCATCTCTCCCAAAATGGAAAATTTACCCCTAATGGATTGGAAAAATGCTCGTCACCCCATTTTAGAAAAATCTCTGAAGAAATCTGGAAAGAAAATCATTCCACTTAATATTCGTTTGTCTGAACAACATCGTTTAATGGTCGTATCTGGACCCAATGCTGGGGGTAAATCTGTTACACTTACCACCATGGGGATTAACCAGTATTTGTTCCAAATGGGTTCATTAGTATCCATGGACGAAGGTTCAACCATAGGATTTTTTGATAAAATCTTTTTAGATATAGGCGACCAGCAAAATATTGAAAATGAACTATCTACTTATTCTTCCCATTTAAAAAACATGAAGTATTTCATGGAAAATACCAATGCAAAAACCCTATTATTGGTGGATGAATTTGGTACTGGAACTGAACCAGCTTTGGGAGGAGCAATTGCAGAGGCCATTTTAGAAACATTTGCGGATAAAGGAAGTTTTGGGGCAATCAATACCCATTATGGGAATTTAAAAAACTTGGCAGATAAAAAAACTGGCATGTTTAATGCCGCCATGAAATATGATACGGAACATTTAGAACCTTTATATGAATTAGAAATTGGTAAACCAGGTTCCTCATTTGCCTTTGAAATCGCCCAAAAAATTGGATTCAAACAGGATTTATTAAATAGAGCGAAAAATAAATTAGGAAAAAAGCAGGTCGACTTAGACAAAATACTTTTAGAAACCGCAGCGGAAAAACAATTATGGGAATCTAAAAATGCAGGATTAGCAGAGCAGGAACGACAATTAGAGGAAATAAAAGAGCAATATTTTAAATTGAAGAATTCCTTAGATGAAAATAAGAAATTCATTTTAGACCAAGCCAAAAAAGAGGCAAAAACATTAATAAAGGAATCCAATCAATTAATTGAAAAAACAATTCGAGAAATAAAGGAAAAGGCAGCAGATAAGGAGATCACCAAAAAACTACGTGTTGAAATCAAGGATCATGAAGAGAAGAAATTGGAAATGCAGCCAGAAAAGAAAAATGAAGACCGTCCGGAACTTATAAAACTGGAAGGAAATATTCAAATTGGAGATTGGGTAATGTTGGATTCAGGAGCATACGGACAAGTTTCTGCATTAAAGGGCAAGGATTTTGAAGTTGTCATGGGATCGATAAAAACCTTTGTAAAAAAGAATAAATTGACCAAGATAAAGACTCCTAAACAAGAAAAAAATAGGTCGTTTAATAAAGGTTTAGATTTAAATTCTAAGATGGCGAATTTCAAAATTGATTTGGATATTCGTGGTAAACGAGGTGAAGAAGTTTTTGGGATATTAGATTCTTATGTAAACGATGCTATTTTGGTGGGGGCGATGGAAATAAGAATTGTTCATGGTAAAGGAGATGGGATATTAAGAAAATTGGTCAGGGAGCATTTGAGGAGCTTTAAACAAATCGACAAAATCTACGACGAACATCCGGATCGAGGAGGAGCAGGAGTCAGCATTGTTCAATTTAATTAATTCAAGATAAATATCGCTTGAAGTCTTTTGAAAAACGACTTTAATTTAATTTTTAAGGGAATAGTAAATTCCTCTAAATCTTTATTTTGATAGGGTTCTCCTCTTTTCAATATATTTTTAGTAAGAAATGAAGAAGTAAAACCCCATTTATTGATAAACTGATAATAACCCTTATTTTTTTTAACACGTGAAACTGATTTTGAACCAAAATGATATACTCTAGATTTTGAAATACCTTTAAAGTCTCTCACGCCAGCCATCCATAATTTCATTGAAAAATCTGGATCGGAATACATTCCTGGAGAAAATTCCACACTATAACCTCCTACTAAATCCCATAATTTTGTGGGTAAAATATTCGGTGGCCAAGTAGAACCATACCAATCTTGAAATGGAAGTCCTTCATATTCGATCAATAATTTCTCTTTTTGAAAGTTTTGAATAGAATTTCCGTAATCCTTCACTATTACACAATTACTCGAACGAATGGGTTCAATCATGGTGGAGGAATAAAAAAAATAGTCAGACTTTGCCATTTTGATCTCATCCCAAAGAAATTTATCCCAATTGGGCAAGGCGAACATATCGTCGTTCATATACAGCATATAGTCTGTTTTTACTAGAGGACGAAGTAAATTCAGGGCAAAGCAAACGCCTATATTTTCTTTCGAATGGGTATAGGATAAATCAGATTGAGATTTTACCCAGTCCAAAGAACCATCAGAACCATCATTAATATGTATTAGAATTTGATGTTGAAAATGGGAATTATCCCGAATACTTTGAATACAAAGTTTTAAAAACTCTAGATTATTCCAGGAAGGAATTAAAATTGAAAATTGATGATTCAAATCATTTTTTTTTATAAATTTAAGATTAACCAAATTAAAAAAAAAAAATATTTGAGATTTAAAAAATATAAAATTAAATTTAAAATATTATTTTTTTTATTAAATTTATTTATTAAAACATAACCTAACCATTGTCAATATGTTAAATTTTAACAAATTTACCCTTTTTATTATTTTATTATTAGGGAGTTTTTCTTCATTTTCTCAAATAAAAATATCCACTGAAGGATCAAAAGATCAAGCCCATACTTCTGCAGCCTTGGAAGTTGAATCGTCCAATAAAGGATTTCTACTCCCCAGAGTCGATAGTTTAAAAAATATCCAAAATCCAGTTGGAGGATTAGTCGTTTATCTAAAATCTGACTCAAGTTTATATATTTATGAAAAATCAGCTTGGAGAAAGGCTTCCGGTTCTTATTTAATTGAATTATTAAATTTGATTAACCAAAAAGTTTCCATTATGGATTATAATTTAGATAAAATTCAAATTGAAAATTCCATTTTTACCACTCAAAATAATATATTAAACAAATTAAATGATACAAGTAGTGCCATCCGAACAAACCTAACCAATTCCATAAGTCAGACTGAAAGAAGATTAGCGCAAGTTATCATGGACACTTCCTTGGAGATTCGCAATGATTTAGATACTAAATTAGCTAAAATAGATACGGCATCTCTATCTAGGAGAATTAATACAAAATTAACCGCGATGGATACCGCTTCTCTTTCGAATCGAATCAACCTAAAAGCCAATCAAACTGCCTTAATAGATTCAACCATCGCATTAAGATCTGCCATTAATAATATCTCTTTGGAAGTATTGGATACTACTTACCTTTCTAGGCGAATTAATCAAAGAGCTTTACAAACTGCCTTAATAGATACTTCTAGGGCCATTCGAAATGATTTAGGAGATTTACAAGAAGATGTAGATGTATTTTTAAATGCTATTGATAATGGGGCAAGCCTGGAAACCGCAGCTCTTAAAGTTATTATTGCGGATACCGCCAGAAATCTCCGTAATGATTTAAATACTAAGCTTACTTCCTCGGATACTGCTTCTCTTTCTAGGAGAATTGATACTAAATTATCCGCAGTTGATACCGCCTCCCTTTCGAATCGAATTAATCAAAGAGCTTTACAAACTGCCTTGGTAGATACTTCTGTGGCTATTCGAAATGATTTAGGAAATTTACAAGAAGATGTAGATGTATTT
>JBJOIA010000076.1:0-5591 GCA_046047395.1 Bacteroidota bacterium
AATGATTTTTCTTTCGTTTTGAAAAACTCAAAAGGTAATATGATGGCCTTTGGATTTTTAAAGTCGAGCCAAAAGACCATCAAAACCGTTATTTCAAATCTAATTCTTAATCTAAAATTGCTGTAAATTCAATTTCAACTTTGTATTGAGGAGCAATAAGTGCTGGGATTTCGTAAATTCCAGTGGTTGGTTTTATTTCTTTAAAAAACTCAACATGTGCTTTTGCTATTTCTAAATTTTTAGAAATATCTGTAGTGAAAATTCTTGTTCGAACTACATCTTCAATTTTACCTCCTGCATCTTCAATTACAACTTTTATTCGCTCAATAATATTTTTAGTTTGAGCATAAAAATCATCTTCCTTTACATTGGTGCCATCTACTAATGCTACAGTTCCTGAAATTTCTAAAATATTTCCTTTTTTAACTGCCCTACAATACCCAAATACCTCCTCAAATGGAGAATTGCTTAAATAATTTGTTCTTTGACTCATTTTAATTTTTTTTGCAAATCTAGAACTAATTTTTTGTAATTCTATTCTTTTCCAAAACTTGAACTATATTTTTCTTCGCCAAAGCTACCACTGGGCCAATTACTATTATGGCAGGATTTGATAAATCATTTTCCTCCGCAATTTTAACCATATCCCCTGCTTTACCAAGGCCAATTTTCTGATTTATTTTAGATGCATTTTGTATGATAGCCACATCCGTACCTTCTTTGTGGAAAGTTTTACAAACCTCTTCAATTTTTGATAATTGAGACATCCCCATTAATATTACTAATGTGGCATTTGATTGCAATCCTAAAACTAAATCGGAGCTCAAAGATCCATCAGATTTCGTGCCAGTCATTACCCAAAAACCTTCATTTACGCCACGGGTTGTTAAGGGAATTCCAGCTAGGCCTGGCCCTGAGATTGAAGAAGAAATACCTGGAATATATTCGGTTAATAAACTGAATTTTTTAGCATATTCAATTTCTTCAAATCCTCTCCCAAAAACAAATGGATCTCCTCCTTTCAATCTTACAACATTTCCTAATTCATAAGCCTTATCTACAATTAATTTATTGATAGAATCTTGAGAATGACTCTCCCCTGGATTTTTCCCAACATAAATTTTTTCGCATTCTTCGGAACAATATTCTAATAAGGAATTATCAATTAAAGCATCATATAAAACTACATTGGCGGATTTTAATGCCTTTATTCCCTTTAGCGTAATAAGGTCTGGGTCACCTGGTCCTGCTCCCACTAAAGTTAATTTCGGTTTTGGTTCTAATATTTTAAATTTACTTAAATCTTTCATTAGGCGTTTTTGGTTTCTTTAGCTCTTAATTCAAAAGCTTTTGTTATAAAATTTTCAGCTGATTCAAAATAATTTTGAGCGAATGTCTGACTTGGTTTATTTTGATTAATCAACATGACTGTATTTTTAAAACATTCAAAGTCCCATACACAACCTTCATTTACGGTAAAATTCTCGTCAAATTTGTTAATCACAGCCTGTTGGTTGGAAACCGTAATGTCTTTTCCCAATAATAAAGCCTTCGCCCCAGAGATAAAACTTGCATAAGAATGGTAAATGCTATCTGCCCAACGATTCTCCTGCATTGCTTCTTTCGCCCAGGATAATTTCTCCTCAGCTTCAAATAATAAAGTTCCCACTAAATCTACCATTACCCCTGCACATTCACCTACACCAATTTCGGTTTTAAATTCAATATCCGCACCCCAATCAATATATTCATCCTCAGTTAGTATACTTAAATCCGTTAAGGGCTTTAATAATTCATAGAAATATTTTTCTCCCATCCTTTCAAAATACTGATAAAAATATTCTCCCTCTAAACCATTTTCTTCATAATTATTTAATATTGTTCTCAAGGTTTTAGGCCCTCTTTTAGATGGAACCTTAATCACCTTATTTGCCAAAATAGCCTCCCCGTTTCCTAAAACCCCTCCACCTAATAATACTTGCAAGGCTGGTACTACGCGCTTATCTGGCGACTTCAAGGAGGATCCATGAAATCCAATACTAGCCATTCCATGTTGCCCACAAGAATTCATACATCCTGAAATCTTAATTTTTATTTCGGAATTCTCAATCAATTCTGGGAATTCATCCTCAATCACTTTTTCTAATTCCCTTGTAATATGGGTAGAATCTGAAATCGCTAAATTACAAGTATCCGTACCCGGGCAAGATGTTATATTATTAGTAGAATTTGCACCTGCTTTTGCCAATCCAAATTCATTTAAAACCTCAAATACATATCCTAAATTCTTTTGGGGAACAAACTTTAACATTAACCCTTGGTTTATGGTAATCCGAATATCATCTCCCACATAACCTTCCAATTTTTCAATTAATTTACGGGAGGTTTCTGTTGAAATATTGCCGTTCAATACTCTTACATAGATTCCATAAAATCCCTTTTGCTTTTGTTCGAATACATTCGTTTTCTTCCAAATTTCAAAATTTTCATGGCTAGGTATTTTTTCATTCAATTTTGTTGGTACTTCCACCTTCCATAAATTTGCGTCTTTTATTTCTACAGAATGATTTTTCAGGGCTAATCTTTCTTGATCTACCAAATTCACGAATTCTTCAAAACCGATTTTTTGAATTAAAAATTTCAAACGTGCCTTATGACGAGAATTTCGCTCTCCATGACGATCAAATACTCTTAGCACCGCCTCGATTAAAGGGATGATTTTATTTTCCTCTAAGAATTCAAAATAGGTATGAGCCAGCATCGGCTGTGCACCTAATCCTCCACCAACTACCACCTTAAATCCTTTTACACCATTCTCCATCTTCGGCACAAATCCTAAATCATGCAAATAAGATAAAGACGTATCTTCCTCCGTATTCGAAAAAGAAATCTTTATCTTTCTACCCATTTCCTGACAAATCGGATTCCTTAAAAAATAACGGAAGGTTGCATCTGCATGCGGACTCACATCAAATAATTCCTTAGGGTCAATCCCAGAGGTAGGGGAGGCGGTTACATTTCTTACAGTATTTCCACATGCCTCACGTAAAGTCACTTCATCCTTTTCTAATTCCGACCATAATTCTGGAGTCCTATCCAAAGAAACATAATGTATTTGAATGTCTTGTCTGGTCGTTAAATGTAAATTTCCGGTTGAATATTCATCTGAAACATCTGCAATTCTTCTCCACTGACGAAAAGTTAATTTACCATAAGGCAATTTGATGCGAATCATTTGTACACCTTTTTGCCTTTGTCCATAAACCCCTCTTGCTAGCCTTAACGAACGAAATTTTTCTTCATGGATTTCCCCATTTTTAAATTCCTCGATTTTCTTTGCAAGGTCAATAATATCTTTTTCAACAAGCGGATTTTCTAATTCTGTTCTAAAGCTTTGCATTTTTATAAATTCAATAATCTAATTAGTCTATATAATATGTAGACTTTATGCAAATATAGAATTTAATTTTTTATTGTAAAAGGATTTTCTTTGTTTTTAAATTCTTTTAATTAAATTTGTGGGAAATGAAGAATTTAAACTATGTATCTGAGGCTTATTATTACGTTGTTTACAACGGGTAGTCGGCGTATAGTTTTTACTTTTTCATAAAAATTTAGGCCGACAATATGTCGGTTTTTTTTTGTTTTATATGAGCTTAGAACTAAATATTGCTTCAAGATTAGGAAAGGTAGAGGAATATTATTTTTCCACTAAACTAAAGGAAATTGCCCAAATGCGAGCTGGTGGTAAGGATATTATCAATCTGGGAATTGGTAGTCCGGATTTACCTCCTTCGAAGATGGTCATTGAGAAATTATCTCAAACCGCCATGCGCCCTGAAAACCATGCTTATCAATCTTATCAAGGTATTCCAAAATTAAGAAAGGCTTTTGCTGATTTTTACAAGGATCAATATGGGGTAGAAATGGATTTTACCTCTGAGATTTTGCCTTTGATTGGTTCTAAGGAAGGTATTATGCATATTGCCATGGCTTATTTAGAAGCAGGTGATGAAACTTTGGTACCGAATCCTGGATACCCGACCTATGCGGCAGCTTGTAAATTAACGGGGGCTGATATAGTTGAATATGAATTATTAGAGGAGAGAGGTTGGATGCCCGATTTAAAGGCTTTGGAGGAAAGGGATTTATCGAAAGTTAAAATCATGTGGGTGAATTATCCGAATATGCCCACAGGTGCAAAGGGAGATTCTTCCTTTTTTATTGAACTAAGAGATTTTGCCATTCGAAATAATATTTTGATTGTAAATGATAATCCATATTCTTTTATTTTGAATAAAAACCCACTGTCTATTTTATCTATTCCTGGAATGAAGGAAGTGGCTTTGGAATTGAATTCTCTTTCTAAATCGCATAATATGGCAGGTTGGAGAATTGGGGCAGTTTTTGGATTGAAAAATTATTTAGAACCTGTATTGCGCTTTAAGTCAAATATGGATTCAGGGATGTTTTTGCCTCTTCAGGAAGCTGCTGCACTGGCCTTAGAACAAGGCAAGGAGTGGTTTGAGGAATTGAATGTGGAATATGAAAAAAGACAAAGCATTGTATTTGAATTATTGGATTTAATTGGAGCAACTTATGATCCAAAGCAAACTGGGATGTTTGTTTGGGCTAAGAAAGGCAAAAATTTTGAATCTGGATATCAAGTATCAGATAAATATTTATACGAATATGGGATTTTCATAACTCCAGGGGGAATTTTTGGGACCCAAGGGAAGGATTATATTCGGGTGTCCTTATGTTCTAAGGAAACGGTATTCCAACAAGCTATCAATAGAATTAAACAAGATGAAAAAATATAATATTGGTTTTATCGGAATGGGTTTGATTGGTGGATCAATGTCATTGGATTTAAAATCCAATGATTTTGCCAATCAATGTTTTGGTTTAGATTCAGGTAGAGCTAGCCAAAAGAAAGCCCTGGAATTGGGATTAGTAGATGAATTGGTGAATGAGAAAGAATTGATTCAAAAATCTGATATTATCATCGTTGCCGTACCGGTCGACAATACCGTTGCGATTTTACCAGAAATCCTTTCTAAAATAGGGAATGACAAAATTCTTATTGAAGTGGGTTCTACGAAAAGTCCGATTGAAGAATCAGTAAAAGGGCATCCCAATAGAAGGAGATTTGTGAGTACACACCCAATGGCAGGAACAGAATTTTCTGGCCCAGAGGCTGCCATTCGAGATTTATTTAAAGGGAAAAGAGGAGTCATTTGTGATAAGCAAGATTCTGATTCAGATGCCGTAGAGATAATTGAATCTTTGTATCGAGATGGATTGAAAATGCAGTTGATTTATATGAACTCCAAAGAGCACGATGTACATACGGCTTATATTTCGCATATATCCCATATCTGTTCTTTTGCTTTGGCGAATACTGTTTTAGAGAAAGAGAAGGATGAAAAGCGAATTTTTGAATTGGCTTCCACTGGTTTTGAATCTACGGTTCGTTTGGCCAAATCATCACCAGAAACTTGGATTCAGATATTCCATCAAAATCAAGAAAATTTATTGGACGTATTGGATGAGTATATCAATACTTTATTAAAATACAAAGGCCTTCT
>JBJOIA010000077.1:0-7340 GCA_046047395.1 Bacteroidota bacterium
CTTAAGGTATCAAATTTTAAAGTATCAATAATATCTAAGGGCAATATAGAAGGATTTAAAGTATCCACTAAAATTCGAAAGCTAGTATAATATAAATTATTCTCTTTTGTTTTTTGGGGTGAATAATAATAATTCAACTGATTTCCATTATTTAAAGTTTGTTCATTTACTGACATTTCCGTAAGATAATAAATGGTAGTATCTGTATTAACTAAGGGAACAGGAATTTTAAAAGAATAATTATTTGTATTAAAATTTCTTGTGATTGACATTTGAGGGTTGGTGGTTCGACCAATGGTATAATATAAGGAAGCCGGGCCAAGTTGAAAATTAGCATCATAATAGGGATAATAGGCTTTTGCAATAATTTCAATAGAATCAGTTTCAGGGTAATAATTTGTTTGATGAGGAGGACTACCTAAAATAGGTGTAGTATAACCTAAAGAACTCATATAGGCCTTTACAAGTGGGCCAATACTTCTACTGGCTTGTCCCGCTGCAACAAATGGGGTCATTAAGGTATTTTCATTATTGACAGGATAGGTAGTTTCATCTAAATGATAAATACTAGAACCCGCAGAATAGGTGGAGGGGGCATATAGTATGGCAGGTGAATTAGATACATTTAATATTTTAGAATTAATTAAATGTAAACTTCCATCTGTAATTACATTATTTAATTGAGTGGAATTATTGGGGAAAATAGAATTGTTAATTACCCGATTATTTAATTGCGAATGATATAAATAGGAATCAAAAATACTATAAATATTGATATTATTTAACCAATAACCAACACGCGTATTAATTCCAGACCCATCATTGATTATTTTCGAAGCTAAAAAACCATTAAATCCTAAACCATGGCCTAATTCATGTAATACTACGGTTAATAAATCATATTGATTAGAACTTGGAGCGCCAGTACCTAAATTCCAATTTGAAAAACTAGAATTGAAATTTACCTGAATATCAATTGGACTTATAAAATCATAATCTTCAATTTGCATTTTAAATAGGGAAACAGGATAATAATAAGTTGAATCTAAATAGAGGGGGTACCTATAATAACTAGTAGAATAAGCAGACCCTAAAACATTGGCGGCTAAGGAGGTAAAATTTACATTTACATTTATTGGAATAGGTGTAAAAATATATTCAGACCATATTCTACCTGCTTCAAGAAAAGTTTCCCGCGCGACAGAATCTATTCCATTGTTAAAGATAAAATTAAATGAGGAACCATTGGGATTCGGAGTTTGATTTTGCAGATTTAAATTAATTTCTAAAGGGAGTTTTTTTAAATATTTTTTTGAAGGCGTACTTAAGGGTTCATTTTCATCTGGGAGGAATTCAATTATAGGAATGCCAGACAAACTATCCGTAGGGTGAAAACGTGGCAATAAAGTTTGTGAATAAGACTTGTTTACAAAAACAATCAAAAGAAAGGGGAATAGTATTTTCCTTAAGAAAACCTTTGACATATTAGTGGTATATAATAATTCTCAAATGAGTAAATAAATTTACGATAAAAAATTGATTTATTTAAAATTATCTATTAATTTTGCAGTCCGTTTGAAATACGGGGATTTATTCTTGAAAGATTTTGTTACGCTTGAAGGGATAGTCCGAAGGAAAATCAGTTGAAAGAGGCTTCCACTCTAAAACAAGAGAAATACTTCAATTAACTTTTAAAACGATAATTTAAAATGGCAAAAGAAATAGCTGGTTACGTTAAATTACAATGTAAAGGTGGCCAAGCCAATCCTTCACCGCCAATTGGTCCTGCTTTAGGTGCTAAGGGTTTGAATATCATGGAGTTTTGCAAGCAGTTTAATGCTAGAACTCAGGATAGTCCGGGTACAGTATTACCTGTCCTTATTACTTATTATTCAGACAAATCGTTTGATTTCGTAGTAAAAACACCTCCTGCTCCAATATTATTATTGCAAGCAGCGAAGCTAAAATCAGGTTCTGCTCAGCCAAACTTGGAAAAAGTTGGTTCCGTATCATGGGATCAAGTTCGTACAATTGCTGAGACTAAGATGCCAGATTTAAATTGTTTTACCATAGAATCAGCTATGAGCATGATTGCAGGAACTGCCCGTTCAATGGGAATTACAGTTTCCGGTGTTAAACCATTCTGATATTCAGAATAAAATTATTTAAAAGGAAATGGCAAAACTTACGAAAAATAAAAAGGCAGCTCTAGAAAGATACGATATCTCTAAGGAATATTCATTGACTGATGCGGCTAATATTGTTAAAGATATTACGTTCACGAAATTTGATGCTTCTGTAGATATTGATATCCGTTTAGGAGTTGACCCGAGAAAGGCGGACCAAATGGTTCGTGGTGTAGTTGCTTTACCTCATGGAACAGGAAAGGACGTTCGCGTTTTAGTACTTTGTTCTCCAGATAAAGAGGCGGAAGCAAAGGCAGCAGGTGCAGATCACGTAGGTTTAGATGATTATATCGCAAAAATCGAAGGCGGTTGGACCGACATCGATGTGATTATCACTATGCCGACTGTAATGGCCAAGCTTGGTCGTTTAGGTCGTGTTTTGGGACCTCGTGGTCTAATGCCAAACCCAAAGTCAGGAACAGTGACTTTAGAGGTTGGAAATGCAGTAAAAGAAGTAAAAGCAGGAAAGATTGATTTCAAGGTTGATAAAACTGGTATCATTCATGCATCCATTGCAAAAGTTTCTTTTGATGCACAAAAAATTGCAGAAAATGCGCAAGAAATGATAAATACAATTATCAAATTAAAGCCTTCATCTGCTAAAGGAACATACGTAAAATCAATTAATTTATCATCTACTATGTCTACGGGTGTAACGGTTGATAAAGGTACTGTAAGCGGTTTATAAGATGACTAGACAAGAAAAAGCACAAGTAATTGCAGAATTGACCGAGAAGCTCGCGTCAACTCCAAACTTCTATGTTACGAATACCGGTGGACTTTCAGTAGCTGAAATTAATTCGTTTCGTAAATTATGTTATTCTAAAAGCTTAGAATATAAAATGTATAAAAATACATTGATTGTTAAAGCTTTAGAAAATCAAGAAGGTGATTTTACAGCTCTTTATGATGTTTTAAAAGGTACTTCAGGAATTATCTTCGGACAAGAAGATGCAAAAGCTCCTGCTAAGACTATTTTAGAATTCAAAAAGTCAGCTGGTGAAGATAAGATTGCATTCAAAGGTGCATCAATCGGTGGAGATCTATTTATTGGAGAAGACCAATTGAAGGCTCTTGAAAAAATCAAGTCGAAAGAAGAAGTTATTGGCGAAGTTATTACATTGTTACAATCGCCTGCTAAGAATGTTGTTTCTGCTTTACAAAGCGGTAAAAACACCTTGGCTGGTTTGGTTAAGGCATTGGAAGAAAGAGCTCAATAATCAACTAATTAAATTAATTGGGCTGAGCCCAGAAAAAATATTTTTAACACATTTTAAATTTTTAAAAAATGGCAGATTTAAAAGCGTTCGCTGAACAATTAGTGAACTTAACTGTAAAAGAAGTAAATGAATTAGCTACTATCCTTAAGGATGAGTACGGAATAGAGCCTGCTGCTGCTGCAGTAGCTGTTGCTGGCCCTGCGGCTGGTGGTGATGCTGGTGCTGCTGCTGAAGAGAAATCTTCATTTGATGTAGTATTGAAGTCAGCTGGTGCTAACAAATTAGCAGTTGTTAAATTAGTTAAGGATTTAACTGGTTTAGGACTTAAGGAAGCAAAAGATATCGTTGATGCTGCACCATCTCCAGTTAAGGAAGGTGTTGACAAGGCAGAGGCTGAAGGTTTAAAGAAATCTTTAGAGGAAGCTGGTGCTGAAGTTGAATTGAAATAATCAATTTCTAGATACTATCAAAAAGGGAATGGTTTCATTCCCTTTTTTTGTTTAAATTGTGATTGAATTTTATCCTATGCAAGATATCATCCAACTACTTCCAGATTCTATTGCGAACCAAATTGCCGCTGGGGAGGTTGTACAACGCCCTTCTTCTGTAGTAAAAGAACTAATGGAAAACGCCATAGATGCAAAAGCCTCCGAAATCCAAGTAATTATTAAGGATGCTGGAAAAGGCTTTATTCAAGTAATTGATAATGGCATTGGAATGTCTGAAACGGACGCTAGGCTTTCATTTGAGCGCCATGCTACCTCAAAAATCAGAAAGGCAGAGGATTTGTTTAAAATTCTTACGATGGGCTTTAGAGGCGAAGCATTAGCCTCAATCGCTTCCGTTGCCCAAGTGGAACTAACCACGAAAAGAGCAATAGATGAATTAGGGACTACTATTCGAATAGAAGCTTCCGTTCTAAAATCGCAAGAATCAATTGCTGCAAAAAATGGAACCTCTTTGAAGGTTAGTAATTTATTCTATAATATTCCCGCAAGAAGAAATTTTTTAAAATCAAATCCTGTTGAAATTCGACATATATTAGATGAATTTCAAAGAGTCGCTTTGGCGAATCCCTCAATAAAATTTAGTTTTATCCAAAATGGGGAAGAAACCTATTCCCTAAATCCAGAAAAACTTGGAAAAAGAATTGTAGATCTTTTTGGAAAAAACTATCGAGAACAACTAGCTCCTTGCGAAGAAAATACCAGTTATTTACAAATTAAAGGTTATGTTGGTAAACCTGAAATGGCAAGAAAATCGAGAGGAGAACAATTTATTTTTGTGAATAATCGATTTATCAAAAATTCCTATATTAATCATG
This sequence comes from Bacteroidota bacterium, assembly GCA_046047395.1. Classification (GTDB taxonomy): domain Bacteria; phylum Bacteroidota; class Bacteroidia; order Cytophagales; family Spirosomataceae; genus CAZVFE01. Next base: position 4,731 of record JBJOIA010000077.1, read on the forward strand.
CCATTATCTCTGCATATGAACAATTGATTCCTGAAGGGTATTTTCCATTTTATGTATTATTCCTAACAATCGATCCAAATCATATCGATATAAACGTCCATCCAACCAAAACGGAAATCAAATTCGATGACGAAAAATCAATCTATGCTTTAGTCCATTCTACCGTTAGAAAAACCCTGAGCATAACGAATATGGCTCAATCAATTGATTTTAATTCTAATACAAATCTATTGAATGATCTAAAAAAACCGTTAAACATCCTGAATTCAACAAATTCGCAATCAAGTTTTCAATTAAAAAACAAACCTGTTGAAGAAAACTGGCAAAGTTTATACCAAGGTTTAAAAGATAATATAAGCCAATTTGAAGACCAAAAAGGACAAGATAATAAAGATTTATTTATCCTTCAAAGCAAGGCAAATGAGATTCAAGATACTGAATCAACAAAGAAATCATTTGAATATTTTCAATTATCTCCGGGTTTTATTGGCCTAGTAAAATCGAATGAATTTTATATCATTCATCAAAAAAGAGCCTTTCAGCGAATTTATTTTGATCAGTTTCAAAAATCAATTCAAAATAAATCATCCTATACCCAACAATTATTATTTCCATATAACCTAAGTATTCCACAAATAGACTTAGCCCTCTTTGAAGAAAATATTCCTATTTTCCATCAGTTTGGATTTAAAATTGTAAAACAACAAGGAAATCATTTTAGTATAGAGGGAATCCCTCAGGATTTTAAAGATTGGAATATTGAAAATTTAATCCAGGAAATTATCGAAAAAATAAAACAAGATGTTTCAGAATTCAAATTAAATTACCAAGAAAATATGAGTATTCTTTTAGCAAATAAGGCTGCCTCCTTGTTTGGTGAAAAAATTATGAATTCAGAAGAACTTAAGGCATTGATCGAGCAAATTTTCGCTTCTTCCAACCCTAATTATACCCCTAAAGGAGAAAAGATTCTTTTAAACTTTAATCAAGAAACCTTGAAAGGATTATTTATTTAATGATATTAAATTATTTATTCAATTCTTTTGCCCTATCTTTTGCAGCAATAATACCTTTTTTAAGACCCTCTGCTACCCCATTTTCTTCAAATGTTCTAAGAGCTGCTTCAGTAGTACCTCCCTTTGAAGCAACAGCCTGAATCAATTCATCCAAACTTTTATCTGATGTCTGCATTAAATGATAGGCCCCTAATAAAGTTTGCTTAACTAACATAGAAGCCATTTTTTGATCAAAACCCATTTCCTCCCCTGCTTGTACCATGGCCTTTACAATATAATAGAAATAAGCTGGTCCTGATCCACTCAAACCCGTAACTCCATCAATTAATTCTTCAGAATCCAAATAAATTGCTCGTCCAGTCGAATTAATCAAATTCTCAATTTTCAATATGGTCTTCGTATCAATTCCCTCTGCAGATACAAAGGCCGTCATACCTTGTCCAAGCATAGCTGGAGTATTTGGCATAGCCCGAATTATAGAAGGGTGTATCAAATTTTCTTGAATTTTGGCAATTGTAATACCAGCCATAATGGATAATACTACTTGGTTTTCTTTAATATAATTCTTGATTTCAGCAGCAACTGTTAGAAAATCTTGTGGTTTTACAGAAAGAATTATTAAATCTACATTCTGAATTTTTGAAGAAATAGTGTCAACCACTACTCCTGCTTTTTGTTCTTGAAGAATTGCTCCTCTTTCAGGATTTTTTTCAATTAAAAGTAAATCAGATTTATCAACTAAATTATATTGAATAAATGAATTGGCGAAGGCCATACCCATGTTTCCACAACCTACAATTGCAATTTTCATGCTAATAAAATTAATTTTTTGAATAATAATCTTTTAGAAATTCTTCTAATTGGGCCCCTCTTAAATCTTTGGCAATTATGATGCCTTTTGGATCTACCAAAAAGGTTTGTGGAATATATTTTACTCCATAAGTAACTGCTGCTTCATTTCTCCAATATCCTAAATCAGAAACATGTTTCCAGATTAAACCATCTTTTTCAATTGCCTTTAACCAAGCAGCTTTATTTTCATCTAAACTAATTCCTAAAATCTCGAATCCCTTATCCTTATAATTATTATAGGTCTTCACTACATTCGGATTTTCTCGTCTACATGGCCCACACCAAGACGCCCAAAAATCTAGTAAAACTAATTTCCCCTTTAAAGAACTTAAAGAAAACATTTCACCTTCCGGACTTAATTGGGAAATATCAGGAGCTTTAGAACCAATTTTAACCTGGTCTGTTGCTTGAATACTATTCAAAAAAGCTTTTACTAAGGGATGATCCGGCCTTTCCTTGACAAGATTTGATCCTATTTCTTTTAATAATTCTATATCATTGGTCTGATCCAAAAAATTAGTAGCGAATAATGCTACTAAATGTGAGCCCATTTCTGGAATCATTTCGGCAATCTGATCGATCGTTTTGGCTTGAATATCTTGGAATTCTTTTTCTATTTCTACACCTTTGGTCTGATCCTCCTGAAATTTATTATTCAAGCGTTGAACTGTCTGATTCATGAAAGCAGACAATTCCATTAATTTATTTTGAAAAGGAAGATTAATCGAATTTTCCGAGCTAA
>JBJOIA010000078.1:0-2611 GCA_046047395.1 Bacteroidota bacterium
AAAACCTTCATTGATAATTTGAGAGATATATTTGGTATATAATGGTTGTTTATATCCATTACATAAAATATAGGTAGATTTAGAAACTAAACCTTTATTATATAAATCTAAAATAATAGGAATATCAAAAGCAGAACTTGTTTCAAGGTGCACTTGATGGTCTAAAATTTCTTCAATTACATAGGAAAAATGGGAAGACTTTGTACAATAACAATAGGTATAAGTGCCTTTGTAATTATATTTTTTTATCGCATTTCTAAAAAGCAATTTGGCATTCTCGATATGCTCACCTATTTTTGGTAAATAGGTTAGTTTTAAAGGTGTGCCATATTGTTTTATAATTTCCATTATGGGCACATTATTGAACAAAAGTTCAGAATTTTCATTAATGTTGAATTCTCTCGTTGGGAATTCAATTGTTTGTTCAATGAGATCGATGTAATTTTTCATCCTTTAAAATAAAAACTTTAAGCCGAACCCGGTTTATAAAAAAAGTGTGCAAAATTGCATTAAAAGTAAGAACTTTGCAAATATTTATTGATTACATATATGTTAAATATTCATTTTATTTCTATTGGAGGGGCTGCAATGCATAATTTGGCCATTTCTTTATCAAAAAAAGGTTATAAAATTACTGGCTCAGACGATGAAATTTACGAGCCCTCTCGGTCAAATTTAGAAAAAAATGGATTATTACCCGAAAAAATGGGTTGGAATCCAGGCAATATCCATCAAGATTTGGACATGGTGATATTGGGCATGCATGCTCGAGAGGATAATCCTGAACTTATTCGAGCAAAAGAATTAGGAATCCGAATTGAATCCTATCCTTCTTTTGTTTATGAACAAAGTAAGAATAAACAAAGAATTGTAATTGCGGGTAGCCACGGAAAAACTTCCATCACTTCCATGATTTTACATGTATTATCGTATTGGAATCGGAAATTTGATTATTTGGTTGGGGCAAAAATTGAAGGATTTGAATTGATGACTTCTCTTACAGAAGATGCGCCTATCATCATTATTGAAGGAGATGAATACTTGGCCTCCCCTATTGATCCTGTCTCTAAATTCCTTAAATATCATCCTCATATCGTTTTAATTTCAGGTATTGCCTGGGATCATATCAATGTATTCCCTACTTTTGAATCTTATACCGAAACTTTTAAAAAATTAATAGAAGGGATCGATAAATCTGGATCAATTATTTATGACCAAACAGATAAGGTTCTAAGCTCAATTATTCCTAAAAACAAAGAGGGTTTATCGATTTATCCTTATAAAGCGCATGATTCTAAAATAAAAAAAGGGATTACGTATTTAAAGGATTCTGGGGAAAGAATTCCATTAGAAATTTTTGGAGAGCATAATTTAAAAAATCTTTCAGGAGCAAAAATCGTATGTTCAAAAATTGGAATTTCCTCAGAAATGTTCAATGAGGCCATTCAATCCTTTAAAGGTGCTGCCAAGAGATTAGAAACTATTGCAGAAAATGAGGAATGCAGAATATTTAAGGATTTCGCGCATGCTCCAAGTAAAGTTGCGGCAACAGTCAATGCGGTTAAGGAGCAATTTCCAAAAAGAAAATTAATTGCTTTTTTAGAATTGCATACCTATTCAAGCTTAAATCCTAAATTTCTACCTGAATATAAAAACACCTTGAAAAAGGCAGATAAGGTGGTAATTTATTTAAGTGAACATGCCCGTGAAATAAAAAGAATGGATAAAATTCCAACGGAAACAATTGAAAAAATATTCAATCATAAATCTCTTACGGTACTAAGAGAAAAGGGAGAAATAAATGATTATTTATCCTCCCTTTCTTATAAAAATGAAAATATTTTAATGATGTCTTCGGGCACTTTTGATGGGGCCATCCAAGAAATCACTTTACCTTCTTAAATTAAAGAATCCAATTCAGCCTTAAAACCTGTTAATAGGATTTCTTTAATCTGAATTTTTCTCTTTTGGGTATTTATTTTAGATTGAACTGGTCTATCTTCAAGAGTACCATCACTCGTAACATCTTGAATAAAAAGATCAAGTTCAGACTTCTCTTTTTTGGTCATATAATCCATTTGATTGATCATAATTTTCAATTGTTCAATCCTTGGTTTTTCATCCAAATTAGAATGTCTATACGAAATTACCCTTAAAAGGTAATTCATTTCAAAAATCTTATCACAGATATTTCTGAAACGCTCAGCCAAGTTTCGATCTAAATTTCGAACATTAGCTGAAATATCCTTCCATTTTACTAAATATGATTTTGCAAGATTCGAAGTTTCAATTATTTGAGTTTGATTTCTAAATTTCACCTCTAATTCCCCGGTCATTCCGATTAATTCTTGAACGCGAGGGTCAATACGTGGTTTTACATCAATCCCTTTCAAACGATTGTATTTATCAAAATACATTTCGGTTGATTTTTTGAAGTTCTTCCACAATTTTGCTTGTTTCTTTGGAGGAATACCATTGATGGTCTTCCACGTTTTTTGCATTTCTTTCACTTCTTCAACATAGTCTTCCATATTATCGGCTTTTCTATATTGATTCACTTTCTCAACAAAGTTTTGAAGTAATTCTAACTTTTCATCAATGATTCTATTTT
>JBJOIA010000079.1:0-3431 GCA_046047395.1 Bacteroidota bacterium
TGCATGTATTAGGCCTGCCGCTAGCGTTCATCCTGAGCCAGGATCAAACTCTCCATTGTAAATTATCTTTAAAATGTTAGCTTGACTCTTCTCAATCTATTTTAAGAATTGTCTTCACCTTATCTTTTGTATTTTTTGAATGCTACATATATGTTAATACTATTTAAAAAAATAATTATTAACACCCTTTTATCATCACGTCAAAGAACTTGCAAAACTCAATCCTAAATTATTTCTAACCAAAATGTCGTTTTACTGTGGATTAGGCCACTTCTTTCGTGGACCTGTCCAAATCGGAATGCAAAGTTGCACTATTTTTTTTCTTTATCCAAATACCTTGTAAAAAAAATTAAAGAAATTTATAAATGCTTGAAAATCAAGCTCAAATTTTTTAAAATTTTTTAATATAAAAATTATATGAAGAAACGACATCTTGAAAAAATGCAAATTTCCCTAACTTTTTTCTCAATCTCACAATGCTAAAAAATTCAATAATTGAATATATAAAACACTTATTTCCCCAAAAATATCTTACCTAATTATGAGATTAATGCAAAATCCCTTGACAATTTTGAATGACTTAAGTCGATAAAAATGGATAACGATAATCATTCACTGGATTTAAAACATCCTTGACTGCCCGGGGGCTCGTCCAACGTAATAAATTCAAATAAGACCCCGCCTTATCGTTCGTCCCAGAAGCCCTTGCTCCTCCAAAAGGTTGCTGTCCTACAATAGCCCCAGTGGGTTTATCATTTATATATAAATTCCCCGCCGCATGCATCAAGGCATTCATCGCCTCTTGGGTAGCATATACATCATTAGAATATATTGCTCCAGTTAATGCATAGGGAGAAGTAGAATTCACCAATTCCAAAGTAGATTTCCAATCTTCATCTTCATATATATATAGTGTAAGTACTGGACCGAATATCTCTTCCTCCATGGTAATAGAATGAGGATTCTTAGTTAGGAAAACAGTTGGTTCAATAAAATATCCTTTGGAATCATCATAATTCCCTCCAGCTATACATTCAACCTGACTATCAGATTTTCCTAAATCAATGTATCGCGTAATTTTTGAAAAGGCCCGTTCATCGATTACAGCATTTACAAAATTCTGGAAATCTTCGGGAGGCCCCATTTTTATAGATTTCAATTCTTCAATTAAAATTTCCTTGGTTTCATTCCAAATGCTTTGAGGAATATAGCCTCTTGAAGCTGCAGAACATTTTTGTCCTTGGAATTCGAAGGCTCCACGTATCAATCCTGCCACTAATTCTTTTGGATTAGCTGAAGGGTGAGCCAAAACGAAGTCTTTACCTCCTGTCTCCCCAACTATTCTTGGATAAGATTTATAATTTGAAATATTATTCCCTATCTGCTTCCAAATAGTTTGAAAAACCGCCGTTGAACCAGTAAAATGAATACCTGCAAAATCTGGGTGGCTAAAAACTACTTCTCCAGCCTCTGGCCCATCTGCAAAAACCAAATTAATTACCCCTGGAGGTAAACCTGCCTCCTCCAAAATTTCCATAATTAATCCCGCAGAATATATCTGTGTAGGTGCCGGTTTCCAAACCACCACATTTCCCATAATGGCAGCAGAGGTAGGAAGATTACCCGCAATGGCTGTAAAATTAAAAGGAGTCAAAGCATAAACGAAACCCTCAAGTGGTCGATATTCCAAACGATTCCAAACACCAGGTGCAGAAACAGGTTGGTCTTTAAAAATTTGTTCAGCAAAAAAAACATTATATCGAAGAAAATCTACCCATTCACAAGCAGCATCAATTTCAGCTTGATAACAATTTTTTCCCTGACCGAGCATCGTTCGAGCATTTAAATCCATCCTATATTTAGTTGCAGAAAGATCTGCAGCCTTTAAGAAAATAGCTGCTCGTTTTTCAAAAGAAAGCATTTCCCATTCTTTTTTTGCTGCAAGAGCAGCCTCAATGGCTAAAGAAACCTCCTTTTTAGAACCTTCATAATAATGGCCAAGTGTATGTTGATGATCGTGCGGACAAGACATTCTCGTTTTCTTTGTACCATGAATTTTCTCCCCTCCAATATTCATCGGGATGGATAATTCAATAGATCTTAGTTCTTGAATTTTGGATTGAAGAGCTTGTTTTTCTTTGGAGCCATGAGCATAGTTTAGAACTGGCTCATTCACAGGCTTAGGAACTTGGAAGTTAGAAGCTGCCATAATTTTTATTTGTTGATGTAATATTAAAATTATGAAAAAAATGATAAAATGAAAACAGCTCTTGTAGACTTTGAAACTTATCTAGAAATTCGGGAATGAAATTAGAAATTAAAAAATTTAGAAATCAACTACTCTATTATGTCCATTTCATTTTGGGCTTAAAGGCAATGGAATTGAAAGCAATGCGACAAGTAACGATTATTTTAGCGATATCTATACTAATATATAAAATAGATTCTTATTATTTAAGTTTAAAAAAGATTCGAATTATTCAGAAAGTAGCCAATAAGCCACTGCCTCCACTTCCGAAAAATACTTATCTTAGAGGATATTCCAAAAGCTATCCCTATTCATATAATTCTTATAATTACAAGCGAGTTGATAGTAATTATTCAAAAAAGAAAATTCAAAATTCAATCAATATCAACCAGGCGGATTCAGCAACTTGGGTGGAAATGAAGGGAATTGGCCCTTCTTTTGCTAAGAGGATAATAAAATATAGGGAAAAGCTTGGCGGATTTTACTCCATTGAGCAATTAAAGGAAGTATATGGCCTAGATACTAATTGGGTGAACGAGAATCAAAAATTTTTGCTAATTGGTGAGGGGATATTTAAAAAGATAAAAGTAAACTCGGCAGAATGGAAGGAATTTAATCATCCTTATATTCCTTACAAACAAATAAATATTGTAATAAATTATCGGAAACAGCATGGGCCATTTAATTCCTATGAAGATTTAAAACAGATTAGTCTTTTTGATTCTACCTTGTGGGAGCGAGGGAAATACTATTTAAGTTTCAAATAAAAATTAATTTTGTAATTAAAAAAAATTCTTGTAACTTTGCAAGCCATTTTCGACTCTACCCATTAGAGTTAGAATGTAAAAGTTTCCGAAACACTTTTCTTTTTCGTAGGAGAACAAGCAAAGGGAGGCTTTTCAGAATTCTACGAGGCCTAGCATCACCTATGGTGCTAAACATATTAATGGTTTAACAAAATAAACAATTAAAGCCTTGAGTAACATCACTTCAACTGGTCGACATAGCTTTGCGAAATCGCATACCGTGTTAGACTATCCGGATTTTTTGGATATCCAATTAAAATCCTTTCAAGATTTTTTTCAGTTAGAGACGCCCGCAGATAGCAGAACTGATGAAGGTTTATTTAAAGTATTTGCAGAGAATTTCCCAATTTCGGATTCTCGTGAAAACTTTGTTTTAT
>JBJOIA010000080.1:0-3872 GCA_046047395.1 Bacteroidota bacterium
TTCGTATACCACCAGATGAAATTACTTTCGCGAGGATCATTCGTATTATTGATGGACCAATTGCTCCAACCCTTTGCGTTTCGCTTCATTTCTATGGCAAATGCGACGATTGTAAGTCGGAAGAAGAATGCAAATTGCGTTCTGTTCTAGAAAAATGGCGTGATGCCAATTTATCCGTTCTAGAAAAAACTACCCTAAAAGAACTGATTGATTAATTATTTAGTGAAAAGGGAAGAGGGAAGAGGGAAGAGGGAAGAGGGAAGAGAAGTGAATTAATAATTAATAATTAAGTTCAAAACTCATACTTAGTAATTCTTTTATCCCCTTTTTTGATCAAGATATTTTGATTCACTGCCCAACGTAAATCTCTGCTGGCAGTGGCGATACTAATCTCTTTGAAATTGAGCAAATAGTCTTTTCTACTAAATTCTCGCTTCTGGAATTTCTCTTTAAATAAGGCTATTCTATCTTCCACAGTCAAACTTCTATTTTGAGATTCAAGGAGTCTATTCAATGATTCTAAAAGGATTGTCAACATCCATTCAATAAAAGGTGTTGATTCTCCCAGTTTATCGGATTGTTCCAATACCTTATAGTAGTCTTCTTGATTCTCCTTTATGAGACTCTCTATTGGGAGGTATTCAAAAACAGGGAATTCCTGTATTAAGATGACAGTTTGCCAGAATCTCCCCATTCGTCCATTCCCATCTAAAAAAGGATGAATAAACTCCAATTCATAATGAAAAACGCAGGATTTAATCAAAGATATTTCTTTTGCAGATTTTAAATAAGAAAATAAATCTTTCATTAAACCATTTAGAATTCGACCATTAGGCCCTAAATGTTTTAAACTTGCGCCTTTCATTATTCCAACATTCTTTGTTCGAAATTTTCCAGCTTGTTCAATCAATCCTTTCATTAAAATAGCATGAGCCTTTTTAAAGTCTTTTAAACTATTCGGATTGAATAAATGAATTTGATTATAAAGCTCAATTGCATTCTGTACCTCAAGAATATCTTTTGGCGGGCCAATTACCCTTTTATTTTCCAATAATCCGAAAACTTGTTCCTCAGTTAGCGTATTTCCTTCTAGTTCTAAGGTAGATTGAATAGTTTTTATTCTATTCTTCTTTCGTAATTCAGGAGGTGGTTTATATAAATGTATCGCATTTATCTGACCCAATCTCTCAGAAATTTCGGCAACTAATTTTACAATTTCACTCGTAATTTTATAAGGTGGCTTCATGATATTATACTATCAAATGATAGTATCAAATATACCCAATTTATTTTAGAATTCTATCTTTCAGTCTATTATGTTTTTGATAAAATTCTATAAGTCAAATTGTTTTAAATGGTGGTCCGCATGTTTATAGGCTAATTGTCCGATTTGGTCACGATTCATTTTACCAAAGAAGGCATGTTCGAAGGAATCATTGGTAAAATTGGAATATTTTTGAAGTCTTTCCAGCCAATTCTTTTTTTCTTCCTCGAAGTTTTCAACAGGATAATTAATGAATAAATATTTCGCGGTTGGGGAACCTTTTTTCATTTCGGAATTTGGTTTGGAAAGAATATTTTTCAGTATCATTTTACCGAAAATAAAGCGAATCCAATGTGGTTTGATGGTAACTTCTCCGAAATAATATTGATCAGCTAAGCGACAATGACGGATCATCTGGGCAACATCCATTTTGCCCCATTGCCTAGGACTATCAGGTTTTAATTTCTCTACACGGGAGATGATTTCATTTAAATCGTTTGGGTTAAGTACTGATTTCATAAAGTGATAAAATTAGAGGGTAAACTTTGAGAATAAATTTACATAAAAATATCAATTAAAAAATTATTTATAAATTCCCATCCTCAATAAAATTCAATTCCCCAAAGACAAAAAAAAAGGAGCAATTTCTTGCTCCTTTTTTTAAAAATTATTCGGATTAAACTCTGAAGTGAGCGAAAGCTTTATTCGCTTCTGCCATTCTATGAGTATCATCTTTCTTCTTAACCGCTGCACCTTCCCCTTTGGAAGCCGCAATGATTTCGTTTGCTAATCTCTCCATCATCGACTTATCCCCTCTCTTTCTAGCGAATCCGATCAACCATTTCATTCCTAATGAAACTTTTCTATCGGCTCTTACCTCTGTTGGTACTTGGAAGTTCGCACCCCCAACTCTTCTAGACTTAACCTCAACAGATGGCATTACATTGTTTAGAGCTTTTTTCCATACCTCTAAACCATTTTCCTTTGTACGCTCCTCTACTTTGTCTAAGGCATCGTAGAAAATTCCGTAAGCAATTGACTTCTTACCATCGTACATTAAGTTGTTTACAAACTTAGTTACCATTGTATCCTTGAACTTAGGATCAGGCAATACGTAACGCTTTTTTGGTTTTGCTTTTCTCATTTTGTTACTTGTTTAAGAACACCACGCTTCTGCCCTAACAAGAGGCATACTGGTGATCCACATTAAATTACTTTTTCTTAGCTGGAGCAGCTGCTTGCCCTGGCTTTGGACGCTTAGCACCATATTTCGAACGTGATTGTAATCTTCCGTTTACACCGGCTGTATCCAAAGCACCACGAATGATGTGATAACGAACACCTGGTAAGTCCTTCACACGACCACCACGAATTAAAACAATCGAGTGCTCTTGTAAATTATGACCTTCACCTGGAATGTAAGCATTCACCTCTTTCTGGTTCGTTAAACGAACACGTGCAACCTTACGCATTGCTGAGTTTGGCTTCTTTGGAGTAGTAGTGTAAACACGCGTACAAACACCTCTTCTTTGTGGACATGAATCCAACGCTGGTGATTTAGACTTGAAAGTCAATTTCTCGCGACCTTTACGTACTAATTGTGAAATAGTTGGCATTTTTTAATTTTTACCGTTTAAAATTTATTTAATTAATCATCACCCTACACGGACAATGGGGTGCAAAGATAAGAATTAATTTTCTTATTCAAAAGAACTTGTTAAAAAAACTACGAACCGGCAGCCGCGCTGTACGAGTGACGAGCTACGAACTACGAGTGACGAACTACGAGCTACGAACTACGAGTTCATGCGAAGCATAGTATTGGCTGCGAAGCAGACGGGGTGGTTAAAATTCTTAATTTAACTCAAAACTCATAGTTCGTAGCTCGTCACTCATAGCTCGTATTTCGTAGTTCGTAGCTCGTAGTTCGTAGCTCGTCACTCGTAGCTCGTAGTTCGTAGTTCGTAGTTCGTCCCTCTTCACTCTATAAAAGTGTTTTCCTCAAACCATATTCTAAGCCTCTTAATTCGGCTAGTCCCCTTAAACGGCCAATGGCTGTATATCCCGGATTTGTCTTCTTCGTGGCATTTAAATCATCCACCATACGATGTCCGTGATCTGGCCTAAATGGCATCCTAACATCTTTTCTTCCCTCCGCCATTCGTTTGTTTTGCTGTAAAATCAATTCCCGCATCACTCCATACATATCCACATCTCCATCTAAATGATCCGCCTCATGGAAAGATCCAAATTCATCTCGCTTTGTAGCCCTCAAATGAATAAAATTAATTCTATCCCCTAATCTCTTGGCCATCCCCACTAAATCATTATCTGCCCGAACCCCATAAGATCCCGTACAAAAACATATTCCATTGGCACTGCTATCATACGCATTCAATAATTGAACCGCATCTGCCTCCGTAGATACAATACGAGGAAGTCCTAAAATAGGATAAGGTGGATCATCCGGATGAATCGTTAAATTAATCCCATATTCCTCCGCAACAGGTGCAATCTGTGCAATAAAATCATATAAATGCTCCCTTAAGCCCTGTTCAGTAACATCCGCATAGGTATCCAATGCCTCCTGAAAAGATTTCAAGGTAAA